>JABDQS010000220.1 GCA_013042125.1 Eudoraea sp. | reverse complement strand
TCAGGATACAAGGCAATGGGTTTGTTCTCCCAATGAAGCATATCTGTACTGGTGGCATGCCCCCAGTGCATAGGCCCCCAAACGATGTCTTCCGGATAATACTGATAGAATAAATGATAAATGCCCTGGTTATACAAAAGTCCGTTTGGATCGTTCATCCACATTTCGGGAGGAGAAAAATGATATTGAGGTCTGAATGCTTCCTGGTATAAAACCGTTTCTTCTGCCACCTCTTTTGATACTTTTGGGACTTGCTTGCAAGCTCCTATGAGCAAAAGCAAAAGAGAAAATATAATGGCCGAAGTACGTATCATGGTGGAAATATTTCTACTAAAAATACCTCTTATTTTTAAATCGGAAAACAAGGCAGTTCATTTTTGAATCGTAGGCAATGTAGTATCTTTGTCTGTATGCTTAAAGGAGGTATTTTCTATGGAATGTTGCTGATGGCCTTACCTGTCTTTGGGCAGCGAACCCTTGAAAAGATAATGGAAAAGCTGGCTTACAAGGATGTCCCACTTGCCACCGTTACAGAGGCAGCTGTTAACCCGTCTTATTACCGTTTGGACACACGCGAACCGGAAGAATTTGAAGTAAGTCATCTTAAGGATGCTCACCTTATCGGGTATTCTGATTTTAATACTTCAGAGTTTGCAGAGAATTTTCCTGATAAGGATGCCACCTACCTGGTCTATTGTTCTGTGGGCGTTCGTTCCGAAAAAATTGGTAAAAAACTGATGGCTATGGGCTACACCGATGTCAAAAATCTTTCCGGAGGAATGTTTAAATGGGTCAATGAAGGATATGATATTGTGGACCAAAACGGAAGGGAAACTCAAAAGATCCATGCCTATAATAGGTTCTGGGGTTTACTCCTGAACAGAGGTGAGAAGGTCTACGGGCCGGAAAAACAGGAATAAGGATGACGCAAGACCCTGAAAATTTGTTGCTGATCTTTACACGCAACCCGGAACTTGGTAAATGTAAGACCCGGTTGGCGGCTTCGGTAGGAGATGAAACTGCCCTGGATATTTATGTTTTTCTCCTTAAACATACGGTTTCTGTTACACAAGACCTGGCCCTTACCAAGGAGGTATATTATTCCAGGGCTATTCGGGAAAATGACCTCTGGGACCCGGAAGTATATCAAAAAAAAATGCAGTGGGGTGCTGATCTTGGTGAACGTATGTCCAATGCTTTTGAAGCCGGATTTAAAGCAGGTTATAAAAGGATCGCGATAATAGGGAGCGACCTCTATGATCTAAGCAAAGAGGATCTGGAAAAGGCTTTTAAAATGCTGCGATCGAACAATTTTGTCCTGGGGCCGGCCACTGATGGAGGATACTACCTTCTTGGAATGACTCAATTTATCCCTGCTATTTTTGAAAATAAAGACTGGGGCACCTCTACTGTTCTCCCGGATACCTTGGCCGATCTAAAAAATATAAATGTTTACTTGCTGGAAACAAAGAATGATGTAGATGTTCTGGAAGACATTGCCGACATTCCCGCTTTTCAGCCCTTTTTAAAAAATATACTATGACTCAAAAACAATTAGATGAATCTACCGAATTCCTCGAAAGTAAAGGGTTTCTTGCTCCGGAAATTGGAATAGTTCTCGGAACCGGTCTTGGAAAGCTGGTAGAAAAAATTGAGGACCCGGTAGTGGCCCATTATCATAATATACCATTCTTTCCCCTGGCCACCGTAGAATTTCATACCGGCAAATTGATATATGGTACTCTGGAAGGAAAGAAAGTGGTGGTAATGCAGGGGCGTTTCCATCTGTATGAAGGATATGAGTTTTATGATGTTACATACCCCATACGGGTAATGAAACAATTGGGGATCACGCAGCTTTTTGTTTCCAATGCCGCCGGTGCAATCAACCTCAGCTTCAAGAAAGGAGATATCATGTTGATTGAAGATCATATCAACTTGCAGGGAGGGTCCCCCCTGGCATTTAAAAATGTTACTGCATTTGGGGATCGGTTTGTGGATATGAGCGAGCCTTATGATGTAGAAATGCGCAAGACGATCGAGAAAATCGCAGCAAAGCAAAACATATCACTTAGAAAGGGCGTTTATGTGGCCGTTGTTGGTCCGCAGCTGGAAACCAAAGCGGAATATAAGATGTTGAAGATCCTTGGAGCCGATGCCGTTGGAATGAGTACGGTACCGGAAGTAATTATTGCCAATCATTTACGACTACCTGTTATAGCGGTATCTGTTTTAACTGATGAATGCGATCCGGACAACCTGGAACCTGTTAACATTTCGGAAATTATCAAGGTTGCCGAGAGGACTGAACCTAAAATGATTACATTATTCACAGAATTAATTAAAACTTTATGAGTTATTTAGAAGCAACCAATGATCTGTACAAGCAAGCGGCCCTTACTCCGGATGTTGGCTTATGTTGTACCACCAACCCCGTATGGCAATTACCCGGACTTTCCATTCCGACTATCATGCAGGAAATGAATTACGGCTGCGGCAGTACAGTATCGGCTTCGGACCTGGTAAATGATCCCAAAGTCTTGTACGTTGGTGTAGGTGGTGGCATGGAACTCCTTCAATTTGCCTATTTCTCTCGTCAGAAAGGTGGCGTTATTGGAGTAGATGTTGTAGATGAGATGTTAGAAGCTTCCAGACAGAATTTTAAGGTGGCCGAAGAAGAAAATTCATGGTTTAAAAGTGAATTTGTTCATCTTATAAAAGGAAGTGCATTAGACTTACCTATTAAGAGTGAAAGCATTGATGTAGCTGCGCAAAATTGCCTCTTTAATATCTTTAAGGCCGAGGATCTGAAAAAAGCGGTGTTAGAAATGTACAGGGTCCTAAAACCTCATGGCCGTTTGGTTATGAGCGATCCTGTTTGTGAACAACCCATGAATGATGCCTTGAGAAATGACGACCGCTTACGAGCCCAGTGCTTAAGTGGCAGTATTCCTATAAGTGATTATATAAAAGTTCTGACCGATGTTGGTTTTGGGACCATTGAAGTGCGGGCAAGGAAATCGTACCGGGTATTGTCTCCTAACCATTACCCAACAGACGAACTGATCCATATTGAGTCGATCGAAATTGCAGCGATCAAAGACCCCATGCCGGAAGACGGCCCTTGTATTTTCACGGGTAAAACGGCTATTTATTACGGTGGTGAACCTTATTTGGATGATAAAGAAGGTCATGTACTTATACAGAATCAACCCCTGGCGATCTGCGATAAGACCGCAGCAGCCCTGGCAAAGGTCTCGGATCAGATCCATATCTCTGAGAGTACCTGGCATTATGATGGTGGCGGCTGTTGTTAAGTTGAAAATAGATTCCCATATATAAATTAATTATGTACTTTTTAATCCTCTTTTTTGTCTTAGGTTATATGCCGCCTTCAGAGGTAATGGCAGATACTGAAATGCCCGGGCATGATTCATGGAATGTTCTTGTAAAGGAGTTCGTTCAGAAAAATGGGAATGTAGATTATAAGGGATTCAAAGAAAAAGAAACTGAACTCAAGAAGTATTTAATCTATCTTGAGGGTTTTACCCCTACTGTTGCCTGGTCACAGAATGAAAAACTAGCCTATTACATCAATCTTTACAATGCGGGTACTATTGCGCTTATTCTGGAGAACTATCCTGTAGAAAGTATTAAGGATATTAAAAGGCCCTGGGGTAAAGCACGTTTGAAAATTGGGGATGACTCTGTTTCCCTGGGCCATATAGAACACAGGATCCTTAGAAAGATGCATGAACCGCGTATTCATTTTGCCATCAACTGCGCTTCTTACTCATGTCCGAAACTGCTAAATGAAGCTTACACCGCAGATAAAATGGAAAAGCAACTGCAAGAGGCCACATTCAACTTTGTTAATGATCCCAGCAAAAATAAAATTGCAGAGAACAGCTTGGAATTATCTGCTATTTTTAAATGGTTTAAGGGCGATTTTACAGATAAAAGAAGTCTTATAACGTACCTTCAACCCTATACAAAGATCTCTATAAAAAAAGATGCCAAGATCTCCTATCTATCATATGACTGGCGACTCAATGAAGGAAAATGAGCTTCCCAAAATAAGCATAATCATTCCGGTATTGAATGAAGAGGAGGCCCTGGACAAATTATTGCCTTATCTGCAGGCTCATGCAGCCAATTTCAAAGACCTGGAAGTTATAGTGTCTGACGGTGGAAGTAGTGATAGCACTATTACCATTGCCAGGAAATACGGTGTCTGTTGTATAAGTTCAGAAAGAGGGCGTGCCAGCCAGATGAATGCAGGTGCCAAAAAAGCCAATAGTTCTGTTCTCTATTTTTTACACGCAGATTCACTTCCCCCAAAAAACTTCGACCAAGCTATCACTAGTGCAATAAACGCTGGTATCCCTGCAGGTTGCTTTCGTTTGAAATTTAATGTTCCCAGCAAATTCCTGGCATTTTTTGCCTGGTTCACTAGGTTTAACCTGCCACTGTGCCGGGGAGGAGATCAATCACTCTTCATCTCAAAAAGCTTATTCACTTCCACAGGTGGTTTCAATGAAAAATATAGGATCTATGAGGACAACGAATTTATTGGACGTATCTACCGTAGCGCAAAATTCCGGGTGCTGCCGCAGGAAGTGATCACCTCTGCCCGGAAATATGAGAGTAACGGAGCTTTGAGGTTACAATACCATTTTACGATGGTGCACCTTAAGAAGTTTGCCGGGGCCTCACCAGAATCTTTGTATGCCTATTATAATAAGCATATCAGATAACACATATCCAATGATTTATCGGCTTTTATAATCTGCGAGTACGCCTACTGCGATCCATTTTGCAAGAGCCTGGCGATTGTCCGGATCTAAAATTCGGTGTTGATCCCTCTTGCTTTTTAAATTACCTATCTCAATGTAGGCCATGGCAGGTAAAGTGTTTTTTATAAGGTATAGATTACTTCGGTCCGAAAAGGTACCTGTATAGTCTCTGTTAGGTTGATATATCTTGTATTTTGCCAGAAAGGTATTGTGAATGTTTTGTGCCAACCGCTTTCCATTCTTGCTCTTTTTATGGTGATAAAAAAAGACATCAATATTCTGGCCTTTACTTCGGCTATCTACATGAGTAACCAGCAAACGTTGGTAACTCCCCTTATTTTTGAGATATAATTCATTTACAGCTTCTACACGCTGTTTTAATCGGTCTATCTGTTTCAAAGGGATCTTTTGTTCAGGATACACCACCTCATCCCTATCAATTTCCAGGGCTCTGTTATTGCGGATACCATCGTTTTCATCCCTTACAATAATATAGACCATAGCTCCATGCGCCAACAATTCTTTGGCCAGGCGAAGGGTTACATCGTAGGCATATTCATCTTCCGCAATTGTAACATCCTGATAGGTCTCAACAGCACCCGGATCCGGACCTCCATGGCCGGATATCAAATAATAGATAGCACCAGAAAGTTGTTCACTTTTTTTCTCTACAAACGCTTCTTCATCACCAAAAATGGCATAGTGGCTTCCTTCTATTTCTGAAGTGGATATCTCACTACTGTCATTGTCTATCTCAGACGACATTACAGCATCTTCAACAGTAGGAAGTAAATAGGCGGCTCCTTCATAAAGGTGTTGTCCTTCACGAAGATTCTCTTTGTTTAAAACGATAAAATCCTGATAGTGATCATTCGGGTCCATTCCCTGTTTACGAAGCAGAGAAAAAATACCGTCCCCCTTTTCTGCTACTGCCACAGCAAGGCTATCCTGACCCAGGATTGCTACGGTAAAAAATAGTCCTATTAGAAAAGTGCAAACTATGCGACTCATGACTTAAAAGAATTGTTATGTCTAAAGATTAATAAAACGGTCATCCACTTTAATGCAAGTAGATCAATAGACTTTATAAAATGCTCTGATGATCTCCTGTGCGGGTTTATTCTGAGGCGTAAAACGGTTGTCAGAAGGTCCACCGGACTTTTCATGATTGATAAACCATTTCCAGACAAATCCACCTGCAAACCATTCTTCATCCCAGAAAGATTCAAAGATCGCTTTCTTGGCATTTACCTGTCCATCCAAATTTACTCCTTCTTCATTCCTATCTACCAACCATGGTTTTTTTGCGGTATAATCCATACTTCTATACCCGAATTCTGTAAAAAGCACCGGTTTATTTACTTTTTGAGAGAGTTCAGAGATCTTTCCTTTCCAGGGTTTCCAGCCTTCTTTTAATTCCTCAACAGAAGGCGTTTGTGCCTCCGAAAGTGGAAAATAGGCATCAATACCTATGAAATCCAGGGACGCCCAAAAAGGCGTACGATCAAATTCATCCCAATTGGCCGCATACGTCAGTTTTCCTTTGTAAACATTACGGATCTTACCGATAAGCTGATTCCAAAAATCGGGCCTGTTAACTATGAACTGCTCCAGTTCTGTGCCAATACAAAAGATCTCCGCCTTAGATTCCTCCGCCAAAACGGCATAGGTAAGGATAAAATCCTCATATGATTTTTCCAGCTCCCGCCATGCTTTCTCAGATTCCATTTTTAATCCCCCTGTAAAGACTCCCCGCCATATCCAGATCTGAGGTTTTACCATCACCTTTATCTTATTCTTGTGCAGTAATTCTATATATTGCTTGGCACCCATCCTGGTTTCACCAAACCATTGACGTTCTGTATTATGAAGGATCTCAGAAGAATTCAATTCTCTGATAAATCCAAAGGGCATCACTGCAGCGTGGTCTGCATTAACCTCCTTAACAGGATTGATATTACTCTGAGTCACTTGGTCCCTCGAAGCTACAAAACTGACCCCTTTGATCTTTCCAACGAATTGACTGCTACAGGAAAGTTGCAGTAAACAAAAAAGAAATAGGATCCCCTGCTTCATGTCTAATCACTTGATTTCTACCAAAATTACAATTTTTTGGAGTTCACAAAATCATAAAAGGCTGTTAAGTTCTTATATTTAAACCGACTGAACCTCAGAAACCAGCCAATTTAATGGAAACCATTGTAATTATAGGTAATGGCATCTCCGGAGTAACCGCAGCAAGGCATATCCGAAAATTATCAGATAAACGCATTGTCATTATCTCGGCAGAGAGCGAATACTTCTTTTCCCGTACTGCCCTGATGTATGTCTATATGGGACATATGAAATTTGAACATACCCAGCCCTACGAGAATTGGTTTTGGAAGAAGAATCGAATAGAACTCGTACATGGGTATGTAACTACCTTGGATCATAAGAACAAACAACTACACTTAAAAGAGGGTGAACCTCTGGCGTATGACAAATTGATCATTGCGACGGGTTCTAAGCCCAATAGGTTCGGATGGCCGGGACAAGACCTGAAAGGTGTACAGGGAATGTACTCTAAGCAAGAATTGGAACAACTAGAAAAAGATGCCCCTGATAATGAAGCTTGTCATAGGGCAGTGATCGTAGGCGGTGGTCTTATAGGAATAGAACTTGCTGAAATGCTCAGGAGCAGGGACATCCCGGTAACCTTCCTGGTGCGCGAAAGTAGTTTTTGGAACGGTGTGCTTCCTGAAGGAGAATCTCAGATGATCAATGAACATATACGCGAGCATCATATAGATCTGAGGCTTAGTACCAACTTGGTAGAAATTCTTGCTGATGAAAATGGGAAGGCAAGGGCCGTGGTAACAGATAAGGGGGACACCATAGAATGCAACCTGGTAGGGCTTACTGCCGGCGTAACTCCAAATGTTGATTTCTTAAAGGGATCTGGGATCGAACTGGGCAGAGGGGTCAAGGTAAACAGGTTTTTAGAGACCAACATCCCGGATATTTATGGTATAGGCGATTGCGCTGAACAACACGAGTCCATTGGTAACAGACGACCTATTGAGGCAGTCTGGTATACCGGTAGAATGATGGGTGAGACCTTGGCCCAGACCATTTGCGGTAATAAATTAGAATACAAACCGGGGCATTGGTTCAATTCTGCCAAATTCCTGGACATTGAATACCAGACCTATGGATGGGTCTTTAATGATAATGCCCGAAAGGAATACGAAGAACATTTCCATTGGCGACATCCAAAAGAAAAGATCTGTATCACTATTTCATATCATAAGGAGAACAGACTATTTCTTGGTATTAACACCTTTGGGATCCGAATGAGGCATGAGATCTTTGATCAATGGCTTTCCGAAGAACGCAGTGTGGATCATGTGATGGAATACCTGAAGGATGCCAATTTTGATCCGGAATTCTATACTCAGTATGAAGATGCGATTGTGCAAAGCTATAATCAACAATTTGGAACAACTATTCAACCCAGAAAGAAAAGTTGGAAACGAATTTTCATAAAAGCCTAAGCCCGGTACAAATAATGAAAACTATAAAGAACATTGGTCTCGTTATCTTCCTCATTGGTTTGGGGATATTTACCGCTCTTCCGCTTATTGGCACTTTTTCTTTATCCCAATCAGATTTTGATCAACTGGTTATGGACAATAACCTAAAAAGCGAACTTTTTATCTCCGCCATTGAGCAAGATGTTGTTGGGAAACAATTCGAAGGCATGCAGTCCCTTTCGCCTATAGTTTCAAATGCTCTCGATAAAGCAAATACCCGGCATCGGAAAAACAAAGAATACAAAAAAGTGATCTATATCAAACAATATGATATGGCTGCCATGATCGGTAAAAGAGCAGGCTCAGGGTTTATTGCAAAAAACAAGGGACTTATGTGGTTCTTGACATTTGGGTTGGGGATCTTTGGCGCCTTGCTATACATCCTTCCAAATGTAGTTCTGCTGGGACAAAAAGGGATCAAGAACGATGGGATCTACCTGGAGAATGCCACCAACCGGGGATGGATTGCCTGGTTGGTGTTTGTTTCCCTTGTTACTTTTTACCTTGTTTTATATTTCAGGCCACAATTTGCAGTGAACTGGACCTACCTTGTTGATCCAATCAGTATGGAGCTAAGTGGTAATGCGGCAGGACATTGGTTTGTCTATGGTTTTATGTATTGTGTGGTCATGACGGTTATGGCTGTAAGGATGTATATTAAATACAGGCATAATGTGTACCAGATGGTGCGTACTACCTCGGTATTGTTCTTCCAGATCGTTTTTGCTTTTCTTATCCCTGAGATCATGGTACGGCTGCAGATGCCATATTATGACTTTAAGAATGCCTTTCCACTCGACTACGATTTCTTTTTCCAATGGAATTTGCGTTCTCTGATCAACAGCGGAGGCATTGGTCTCTTCATTTTGGTTTGGGGTACCGTGCTAACGCTGGTCATTGTTCCTGTTATGGTTTATTTCTTTGGGAAACGCTGGTATTGTTCCTGGGTTTGTGGTTGTGGTGGCTTAGCAGAGACCCTCGGAGATCCCTACAGACAACACTCCAGTAAGACCCTTTTATCTTGGAAGGTAGAACGCTGGCTTGTACACGGGGTATTGGTATTTGCTGTGGGAATGACATTGATGACCCTTTATAGTTTCTTTTCCGAAACAGGTACGGTTCTAGGTATCAAAACTGCCAGTGTACAAAATTCCTACAGCCTTCTTATAGGTTCCTTCTTCGCGGGGGTCATTGGTACGGGTTTTTATCCAATATTCGGGAACCGTGTCTGGTGTAGATTTGGTTGTCCCTTAGCGGCATATTTAGGATTTGTACAGCGTTTTAAATCCAGATTTCGCATTACGACGAACGGTGGACAGTGTATTTCTTGTGGAAATTGCTCTACCTATTGCGAACAAGGGATCGATGTTAGGGCCTATGCTCAAAAGGGAGAGAACATCATCCGATCTAGTTGTGTTGGCTGTGGCATCTGTTCCGCCGTTTGCCCTAGAGGTGTTCTCAAACTTGAGAATGGACCTGAAAAAGGGCGAATTAATCCCACACAGGTCCTGCTTGGTAATGACGTTGATTTGATGCATCTTGTCAATGATAAGTAAATTGCGTACCGTACTTTTGCGCGAAGAAAGAACCCCTGTATTTGACATTCGATGAGTAAAATTCCATGAAGGAGATCCTGGTCATTATCCCCGCTTTTAACGAAGCCCACTCCATAGGACGGGTTATTGCTGAGATCCCTGACATCGTCTCTGAGATCATTGTTGTTAACAATAATTCCACAGACAATACAGCAGCAATTGCTTCTGCTGCCGGTGCCACGGTCTTGCTGGAAGAGCGGATGGGCTATGGATATGCTTGCCTGAAAGGAATTAATTATGCAGGTAAACGATCCAAAACACCCCATATCATCGTATTTATGGACGGAGATTACTCCGATTTTCCGGAGGACCTCCATAAGGTGATAAAACCGATTTTAGCCGGTGAAGCAGATTTTGTGATCGGTGCACGAGACAAGTCATTGAGAGAAAAAGGCTCAATGACACCTCAACAGGTATTCGGAAATTGGTTGGCCACCTTTTTAATGAAGTTGCTGTTTAAGGCAAAATTCACTGATCTGGGGCCGTTTAGAGCCATTCGATATGAGCAGCTGATAGCCTTGGAAATGGAGGATAAGACCTATGGGTGGACAGTAGAGATGCAGTTGAAAGTACTGAGGAAAAAAATAGCATATACCGAAGTACCAGTGCGTTACAAAAAAAGAATTGGCATTTCAAAGGTTTCAGGTACCATAAAAGGTACTATCTTTGCCGGCATAAAAATTCTTGGGTGGATATTTAAATACAGTTTAAAATAATATGAGTCTGACAATCGCTTACATCATCATCGGTATTTACAGCCTGGCGCTGGTACTTATCTTCTTTTACAGCCTTGCCCAATTAAACTTATTGCTCAACTATCTGGGGTTTAAGAGGAATCAGGCTAATGCCCCTAAATTCAATTTATTGGATCCAAAGGAAATTCCTTTGGTAACCATTCAACTTCCTATTTACAATGAGGAATATGTGGTTGAACGATTATTGGACAATATTGCCAAAATTGCCTATCCTAAAAGTAAGCTGGAAATACAAGTGCTGGATGATTCCACAGATGACTCTGTTACAGACACGGCAAAACGTATAGCCGATCTACAGGAAACAGGACTCGATATTCAACATATCCGCAGAGAGAACAGACAAGGTTTTAAAGCGGGAGCCTTAAAGGAAGGCTTGAAGATCGCCAAAGGTGATTTCATCGCCATCTTCGATGCCGACTTTCTGCCGGACTCAGATTGGTTAAAAAAGACAGTCATCTATTTTAAGGACGAAGAAATTGGTGTTGTTCAAACCCGCTGGGGACACATCAATCGCGATTATTCCATTTTAACAAGGATACAGGCGTTTGCCCTTGATGCACATTTTACCCTTGAACAGGTGGGTAGAAATGCAAAAGGCCATTTCATCAATTTTAATGGTACTGCCGGGATCTGGAGAAAGGAATGTATCATTGACGCTGGAAACTGGGAAGGAGATACCCTTACAGAAGACCTCGACCTAAGCTACCGCGCTCAACTTAAGAATTGGAAATTTAAATATCTGGAAGATGTTGAAACTCCGGCAGAATTACCCGTGGTAATTAGTGCTGCCCGTTCTCAGCAATTTAGATGGAACAAAGGTGGTGCTGAAAATTTCAGAAAAACCGTTGTGAACCTTATATCTGCTAAGAACATACCGTTTAAGACGAAGTTTCATGGAGTTATGCATTTATTGAATAGTTCTATGTTCTTATTCGTATTCCTTGTGGCTGTATTAAGTATCCCAATGCTGTACATTAAAAACACCTATGGTCATCTTGGATGGATCTATGAGGCGACCAGCTTTTTTATTCTTTCTACCATTATCCTTTTTATTTGTTATTGGTTCACCTACAAGAGCATACAGGGGAGTAGTATAGATCACTTTGTTGATTATATTAAACTGTTCTTCACATTCTTTTCCGTAGCTCTTGGATTTTCATTGCACAACACAGTAGCAGTGATAGAAGGCCATATGGGGAAAAGAAGTGAATTTGTGCGTACGCCAAAGTTCAATATCAATAATCTTACTGATAGCTGGAAAGGAAATAAGTACCTCACAACCAAATTATCACCAAATATGATCCTGGAGTTTGCTCTTATGGTTTACTTTTTATTTGGTATGTACAGTGCAATTCCTTTAAATGATTTTGGTCTGTTCCCGTTTCATTTCATGTTGTTCCTCGGTTTTGGATTTGTCTTTTTCAAATCCCTGACTGCGAAAGTCTAAGGAGCAGATATAGTATTTATTAGCCACCAATTATTAAACGCAAGGCGCCTCCCGTTAATTCAGGAGGCGCTTTGTATTATTATTAATATTCCTCATTTTTTCAGTTATTTGTAAAAACAACCAGGATACCGCCTTATGCCCAACACGGTACTCACCTATTGGAAACTACACAAGGTACCTATCCTTCTTTCGGTACTTTGCGGTGTCTTCTATTACACCTTTGCCTACCACTTGGAAAGATCAGACTTTATCAGACTGGCAGTGCTCTATGCTGCTCTCTTTTTTCTTTGTTATAAGCTAATTCAATTCGAAAAATGGAACTTTAAGCTGTTGCTTGGTCTTGGCATCCTGTTCCGTCTCATTTTCCTGCTTGCCGTTCCTAATCTGTCACAAGACTTTTACCGATTTATATGGGACGGGCATTTGGTGATCATGGGTGAGAATCCATACGTATATCTTCCAAAAGAGATTCTTGAAAAAGGTGAGATAATCATTCCACAAGCCCGGTTACTGATCGAAAAAATGGAATCTCTGAGCGCTTCTAATTACAGCAATTATCCTCCTTTTAACCAAATTCTATTCGGGATCTGCGTGTGGCTTGGTGGACAAAAATTGGTAGGTGGGTTAATAGCCATGCGCTTACTATTACTGGGTGCTGATATTGGGATCCTCTATTTTGGTCGAAAACTATTAAAATACTTCAATAAGTCGCCTCATCTTATTTTCTGGTATTTCCTGAATCCATTAATAATTATTGAACTGAACGGAAATCTGCATTTTGAAGGTGTCATGCTTTTTTTCCTTCTTTGTTCCATTTATTTACTGACGATCAACAAATGGAAGATAGCTGCGTTTCTTATGGCGCTATCTATTTCAGTTAAGCTGATACCGCTAATGTTTCTTCCCTTATTTTTCAAAACACTGGGGTTTAAAAAAGGATTGGTATTTAATACCATTGTGATCGCTGGAATTTTGCTAACCTTTATTCCATTTTATGATCCGGTTTTTGCCTCTCATTACTACAAAACTCTTTCCTTATGGTTCTCTAATTTTGAGTTCAATGCAAGTGTCTACAATGTGGTAAAGAGCCTTGGGGCACAACTAGATCTCAAAC
>JABDQS010000208.1 GCA_013042125.1 Eudoraea sp. | reverse complement strand
ATTCAACGCAGTGGGCAGACATTGACTTGTTTGGCAATCAGATCACCTTTACCAAGTCGGGTGAATTTTCATTCATTTACAAGTCCTATAAGTTTGGCGATACCGTACTTCCTGCATTTCATTTTGGAGTTATCCTCGATGAGAAAACCTGGGACATCACATTTAATAAACTCTCCGATAAAAGGGAAGAACCTATCACGGCATTTATCTTTTTACAGGATAAAAAAGGTGAACATACCTCCTTCTTCGTGGAAGATCCCAATGGCTATATGGTGGAATTCAAAAAATTTAAAGCAACCAAGCAAGTGTTTGCATCTTAAAGGAAAATTAATTCAGATTTCCATTAAAAAAGACAACTAGATAAGTTGCTGTAATATCCCTGAACGAAATGCTAAAGATCATAGGTAGTGTTGAGCGTTGTGCTCTTGAAGAACTGGGAATCTCAAAAATTGATGCCCGCATAGATACAGGTGCAAAAACGTCCTCTTTGCAAGCTACCAATATTGAGGTATTTAAAAAGAAAAATAAGAAATGGGTTCGGTTTGAGGTTAATTATAAGGTAGACGAAAAACCCGTTTCTGCAATATGTGAAACCCCTGTGTTGACACAACGAAAGGTAAAGACCTCAAATGAAATTTCCGAAAAACGGATTATGATCAAAACACCAATAACAATGGGCGATATAACCTATGATATAGAACTCAATTTGGCAAATAGGACAACTATGGAGTATCAGATGCTTCTTGGCAGAGAGGCTCTTAATGACCGCTTTCTTATCGATCCTTCAGCATCCTTCCTGCTTTGATACTGATCCCTGGTAAAAGTAGTTCAGAGCTGCCTTAACTGAGGTTTTCCAGCATTTCGGCAGTAGTTCTCTTCAGATCAAATTCTGGTATCCACCCCCAATCTTTTCTAGCCCGCGAATCATCAATGCTACAGGGCCATGAATCGGCTATCGCCTGTCTGAAATCCGGATCGTAGGATATTTTGAAATCAGGCAACACCGTTTGAATGCTTTTAGCGATCTCTTCGGGTGCAAAGCTCATAGCTGCTAAATTATAGGAAGAGCGGATAGTAAGTTTTGACCCATCGCTTTCCATTAATTCAATTGCTGCCCGTATGGCATCATCCATGAACATCATTGGTAATTTGGTTCCTTTTTGAAGAAAACAGCTGTATCTTCCTTTTGCTATGGCCTCAATATATATTTCCACGGCGTAATCTGTTGTGCCTCCTCCGGGCAGTGTTTTCCAACTGATAAGCCCGGGAAACCGCACACTGCGCACATCCACATCATACTTGGCATGATAATAAGCACACCAACGTTCCCCCGTTTGCTTGCTTATGCCATACACCGTACTTGGTTCCATTAAGGTATGCTGCGGTGTTCTATCCTTTGGAGTATTTGTGCCAAAAACGGCAATACTTGAGGGCCAGAATATCTTTTCTATTTTCTTTTCCTTAGCCAGATTAAGGACATTAAAAAGAGAGTTCATGTTGAGGTTCCATGCGCGTTCCGGAAATTTCTCTGCCGTTGCACTCAGCATTGCTGCCATTAAATAGACCTCTTCAACTTCATAATGCATTACGGTATCTTCGAGGGCGTCGTAATTGGTTGCATCGAGTATCTCAAAAGGCCCTGAAGACATTAGGTTCTCTGTTCCTTCTCGTATATCACTGGCAATAATGTTCTCATTTCCATATTTATCTCTTAAGGCCAGTGTTAGTTCTGTACCAATTTGGCCGCAGGCCCCTAAAATGAGAATTGACTTTTGCAATGGGAATGGAATTATTGAAGTTCCTTCCAAAGATAGCTTTTATTAAAATTTGTACATTCGTTCTATGAGAAAAATAATGTCTGCATTCTTCCTTTTACTTCTCTCAGTTGCTTGTCAGGAGTCTGCAGAAGGAAAAGAGGAAATTAAGGAAGAGCTACAGTTCTTGCAGGTAACGGCAATACCCCAAAGGGTTATCTTAAATGCCAAGGCCTCCGAAATTTCCAGGGATTGGATGGAATTCAATGCCTTGAATATTGGTTTTGATGCTTTGTACAAAGTTGAGAATGAGGAAGACCTTGCTTTTGTTCTGGACGATCTGGTTGAAAGACAAAAAGCATTGGAAGATTCAAAATACCCTCCTGAATTTGACCTACCCCAGGTTAGGAGCAGACAAAAGGTTATGAAAACGTTTATCTTAAAAACAAGGGCAGCGGTTGAATATCGGATCGATGCTACAGAACCGGCTGTTGAAATGATGGAAGCCTACAATGCCCTACGCAATCAATTTAATGTGATCGTAAACAATACCCTCGATCTTCAATTACTATCCGATGAATAAACTACCAGGTATTTTCTTCGCTCTCACGCTACTCGGTCAAATTCAGGCTCAGACCTCTGATAAGGAAATAATTCATAGTATCGTAGACGGTTGGCATATTGCTGCCGGAGAGGCCAACTTTGAAAACTATTTTGGATTGATGACCGAAGATGCAATATTCATTGGTACCGATGCAGCTGAAGTGTGGAATAAAACCGAGTTCATGGCCTTTTCAAAGCCCTATTTTGACAAGGGAAAAGCATGGGACTTTAAGGCTATCCAACGAAACATCTATCTTGACCCATCCGGGACCATAGCATGGTTCGATGAACTGCTGGATACATGGATGCAACTTTGCCGGGGCTCTGGCGTCCTTAAAAAGGAAAATGGGAAATGGAAGATCGCACATTACGTCTTGTCTGTCACCATCCCCAACGAGGAGATAGATCCGGTTATAGCCCTCAAAAAGGAAAGAGATAGCACCTATGTAAAAGCACTTATCAAACAATAAAAGTTCACTAACTAATGACCGGATCACGGGACTTAAAGATTTATTTATATAACTGACCTATGAAGTATTTCTATCATTTTTTCCTGCTCTCCTTTCTCCTAATTACAGGATGCAGACAAGAACAAAAAGAGGTTTTAGCTACCGATTTTTACAATACGGAGCTCTTTAAGGAAGTGCAACTAAAAGCTATCTTTAAAGACTCCAAAACCTTTGTGGACCTTGTTCCGGACAGACCTTATGCAGAATTGGCCGCAATGTATGAGGAGGAAAAGATGGACGCTGATTTTTCCCTGAATGACTTTGTTTCTGCTCATTTTACGGATCAATTCAATTCAGGACAGGTCATAGTTACTGATACCACAAAGACCATGTACGAGCATATAAGCAGTATGTGGGGCAAGCTAAGCAGAGGACCAGATACCGCCGTTGAGAATTCCTCGAGAATAGCCCTGCCCTATAAGTATGTAGTGCCTGGCGGGCGCTTTAGAGAGATCTATTACTGGGATAGTTATTTTACGCTGGAAGGGCTCTTGGTTGATGATCAGGAAGAACTTGCCAAAAGTATGGTAGACAACTTTAGCTTTCTGATAGACTCACTTGGGTTTATTCCCAACGGTACACGGAACTATTACCTCAGCAGATCTCAACCCCCGTTCTATGCGTTAATGGTAGATGCCATATCGCGAGAGGATCCGGAGATATTCACCGAATACGCTCCTATGATCCTGAAAGAATACGAGTTTTGGATGGAGGGTGCGAAAGGGGTTAAAGGGATACATTCCCCAAATAAGTATGTCGTTAGAATGGAAGAGGAGCTTTTCCTTAATCGCTATTGGGATAGCGGTACCACTCCAAGGCCTGAATCGTACAAGGAAGATTTCCATTTAGCTTCCGAACTGAACTCCAGAGCCGATAAGATAGAACTCTATACAAATATGCGATCAGGGGCCGCATCCGGCTGGGATTTTAGCAGCAGATGGTATACCGCAGAAGATGATTTTGGATCTACCAAAACTGCGGACATTCTTGCTATAGATCTCAATTGCCTGTTGTATTTTATGGAAAAGAGCATCGCCAAAGGCTATGAATTAAATGAAGATGAAGAAAACAAGGAATTGTTTCTGTACAAGGCCCAAGAGCGAAGAACAAGCATTCAAAAGCTATTTTGGAATGCTGATGAGAACTATTTTTACGATTACAATTACACCCAAAAGGGTTTTGCCAGAACACCTACTCTGGCAGGCGTATTTCCTTTGTTCTTCGAACTTGCCTCCCCGGAACAGGCAAAAGGTGTTAGGGATAAACTTATGTCCGACTTCCTGAAGGACGGCGGTTTGGTGACCACGCTGGAACATTCCGGACAGCAATGGGATGCTCCTAATGGGTGGGCACCCTTGCAGTATATGGCCGTTCAGGGTTTGCTGAATTATGGGTATGTAGATGAGGCCAAAACCATTATGCAACGTTGGCTGGCTTTAAATGAACGGGTTTACAATGACACCGGTAAGATGATGGAAAAATACAATGTAGAGGACATTAGCCTGCTTTCCGGGGGAGGTGAATACGAAACCCAGGATGGCTTTGGCTGGACCAACGGTGTTGCCCTCGTCTTTAAAAAGATGTTGGATGAAATGGAAACAGTAGAATAGCTTAACTTAGAATTGAAACTAGATCAATAATCAAAAAGGGGAGGCATTTGCCTCCCTTTTTAATTCTTTTCTTCTTCCGGATTATTTTTCCTTGACTCCAACGCCTGTTTGCTGAGGCTGGCCAAATTAAAATTGGGATCGAGGGTGAGGGCTTCATCAAAACTGGCAAGAGCTGCATCAATATTGTTACGGTCCGTGTTGTACTGTACTAAACCTTTTAAATGTAGCAGGGCCGCCTTTAGGGATACTTCGTAGGGTTGTTGTCTTTCGTAGAACGCGTAGGTCATTCCCTCTTTTACCGAACCAAGAGCAAATTCTATGTTGGTAAATGCTCCGGCATTATCTCCGGTTTGGATCTTCAGATCTGCCAATTCATAGGCCAGATAGGGATTGGGAGATCGTTGGTATAAAACCTCAAATTGTTCCAAAGCACGTTTAGGCTGGTTCAGAGCTTTCAGACTTATTGCCTTTACCTGTACTGCCAGATCAGAATCGGAGGCATTCTTTTCTATCCCGATTGTATTTAATGCCTGCATATGCTGATTGTTATTTGCATATACAAAGGCCAGTGTATCTCTTCGTTGTTGTGAAGGTTGAAGAACAATTAAATGTGTAAGGGCATTGATCACCCCACTAACATCACCCTGAGCTTTCATCTCCTTATAAAATGCTTCGTAATGAGTCTTTAATTCAGAAGTGGTTTGGCCATAACTACACAAACTAACAGCAATAAAAAGGATCGCGATTCTTATTTTCATGATCATAAAATTAGTGCGGCAAAACTACTACTTTTTTTTTGGTCTTTTCTTATCAAAAACTTTAAAATGACGCAATTATGGAAAGGAATTAGGAAGAATACTCGGCTTTTCAGGAAGAAGTATCTAATGGGGTACTAAATTTAAATTTGAGGGCATCCAGCGTTTTGGTTTTGATGACCTTCCCGGTTTTACCTGCGTAACCTTTCGTATAATCCGGAGCGGGAAGGCCCCTTTTGGTTGCCTCTTTGGTATAATAAGCTCTTTTCGTTGGATGATCCGGGTAAACTCCATTGATGAGCTTTCCCCACCATTCATTGGTGATTATACTAGTTAAAATTAAAATACAGTCCTCTAAGTGGATCAGGTTAATGACGTCGTCTCCATTAGATAGTTCATGTTGTCCGGATAAATAGGTTACCGGGTGGCGGTCAGGACCCAGTAAACCCCCGAAGCGAACCACTGTGGTATCCAGATCTTTGTTAGACGTAAATAATTTCTCTGCAGCCAATAGGTTCCTGGCCGAATCGCTGCCTGGTTTGGGAACCGATTTTTCCGTGACCTCTCCTTCTACCTCCCCATACACCGTAGTGCTGCTGACAAAAATGATCTTCTTAAGATGCATGATCTTAACTGCCTCATATAATTGAGTCATTTTACTCAAATAATTTTGCTCCTTCGATTTACGCATAGGAGGCACATTAATGATCAGGATATCTAAATCTTTCAGAAAATCTATAAGAGAACCTTTCACGCCTTTGTTGAACAGTTCCACATAATATGCTAATATTCCTTCATTGCTGAGAATATTTAAATTGGCCCTGGTAGTGGTAGTGCCACTTACGCGGTGGTCCATGGAAATAAAGCGTTTGGCCAGGGGAAATCCCAGCCAGCCACAACCTAATATTCCAATACGTGGTTTCAATGGCGTATTGTTTTTTTTATGATGACTGCGTCGTTCAACACAAAGGGCATTGGGATAAGATCTTTTGGCCTTTGCGGGACAGAAAACAATGGATGTGCCAAAAGATCATTGGATGCTTCGTATAGTGTTAATTCCAACTCTGCTCCGGCAGGGATGCTCAACTCCAAAATGGTGGAGTCATTATCACTGATGTAGTGCGTGAAAAGTCGGGTACCTCTACGCTGCTTTAAATAATATTCCGAGAGTTCTATTCCATTTATGCTTGCCTTTTTTATCTGAGTGGAATTTGTAAAAACTTCAAGGCGATTTACTCCACGTTGAGGAAAAATACCAACCTCCAACATTCGATTTCCCTCCAGGGTGGTGTCTTTTTCAATGGTAACCACAGGTTCGGTTATGTCCTTTACAGGGGCTGCCGACACATGGGTGTATCCCGAATTGTATTTGCTGTAAATGTTTGTATTGTTGGTCTTTTCGGGTAAGGAATTCTCCGATCCTAGTACCGCTAAGGTCCAATCAGATAGCTGTTTTTCATAGGTGGCCCACTGTGCTTTTTTAGTGTCCGCGTCCAGAATGTAAACTAAACTGCTTGGTTTTGCCTTTTCTTCTGTAAAGCCAGATTGAAAATGAGCCACAGCCAGCGTAATTATGAACCCTGTAAATAAAAGTGAACCTAATAACTTTTTCTTTGGATAGCTTGCTAACAAGGGTAAAAGAAGCCAAAACGTAAGGGTGGTGAATAGGGCAGTGGTCACCAACATTTTAAGACCAAGCGCTATTGGGAACATAGCTATGAAAGGGCTATATATGAATATGGCCGGGAGCAACAAAAACAAGAGTAAATACGGATCCGGTTCTTTTTGATGAATCAAGATGGCCAGACAAACGAGTAGTGCGTATACCGGTATAATAAAAAAGCTGGCACCCGGTAGGTATTGCGCTACCACTCCACAGATCACCAGCCAAAGTAGTGCAGGAGCCACAAGAAGGCTGGGAATGCTAATTTTTTTAAACCTCGAATAAACCCAGAAACAGATAGCCAAAGAGAAGAGTGCCAATGCCAGGATATAAGTGTGGCCATTGTACGTAAATCCCTGTAATATGTCTTTATAGCCCGGATAGAGTGCTATTATCATTGTCCAGGCAAAATAGCCCACTATTCCATTGATCAGAAGTGAGGCTGTCATAGGAACAAAACCCTGAAACACCTCTTTTATGTTCAAAATGCTATTTCTGAATCCCAAAACCAAAAGAATAATAAAGATTCCAAGAGAAAGTATCCACATGGGCCATATCCAGTCAAATGGATAGGTTACCATCTTAAATAGGGGGATGTTGAAATAAATGTAATCATTAAGGCTTTTCAAACTACCCAGATCTGCTTCACTAAAATGAGTCAATAAGGGCATTAGATAACTACCCTGATGCGTGAGAGAATTGCGGTCCAATCTTGTGTGTGAATCACGAACCGAATGGTAGTCAAAATGATCGTCTATAAAGGCGAAATTAAATCCCTCGATGTCCTGGTCTTCCCTGAAGACAGTTAGATCTGTATCGTTTGGCAGTAATTTATAAATGCTATATGCCAGTGAATTTGTTACCGGAAAGTGCGGATTGGCAGTCACAAATTCCTTTATGAGCTGCTCATTACCCCGGTTGGTCTCCATGAACATATAACCAGGTCCTCCACTACCCCTCGCCTCAAAATTAAGGACCAATCCTACATCCTTTGTCCAGGGGTGCCGGTTCGCGAAAAGATCTGCACCGTTAAGGCCCAACTCTTCGGCATCTGTGATCACAATAATGATATCATTTTTGGGTGTCACATTCTTCGCAAGATAGGCACGAATGCCTTCCAGGATAGTGGCCACGCCGCTGCCTGCATCGCTGGCACCCAGGGAAGAGTGCGGACTGCTATCATAGTGGGAGAGGAGCAATAAAGCTTTGCCTTCCCCGGATCCTTCTATTCTCGATACAATATTGACGGCTTTGCTATAGTTGGCCCAATCACCCGCTGTATACCCTTCCTGAAGGGATACTTCCAAGCCCATGTTCTCAAGTTCAGTAACAATATATGCTCTAACGGTTGCATGGGCGGGGAACCCAACGGCATGTGGCTGTTTAGACATTGCTTCCACATGGGTAAGTGCCTTATCTGTGGAAAAGCCGTATTCTTCTTCCACACTTGTATTACCAACTGAAGGCATCAGGGATCTATAACTCCAAAAAATTGCCAGGATTAAAAGGGGTAACGTGGCCCATAGCCGTATGTTTTTCATGCTAAATAAATCTCCCCTAAAAGTAAATAATTCTAAGCGGTCTATACAGTTTGACGACTAATTTTAGGAGATTCACGCAAAATATGTATATTTAATACTAACCATTTTAAAACGAACAAGTATGGGGATCAAAAGTTTTATGGGGCGTAGAGCCAAGGAAGTGTCCAAAAAAGAGTACGATGCCCCTATTTTGGTGGAGGACTATATGTCCAGAAAACTGATCACTTTTAGTCCGGATCAGTCCATCTTGGAGGTGATGGAATCTTTTGCAAAAAATCGTATTTCCGGAGGTCCTGTATTGGATGACAACGGATTTTTAGTTGGGATCATCTCTGAGGCCGATTGCATGAAAGAGATCTCTGAAAGCAGATATTTTAATCAGCCTATCCTTGATAAAAGTGTGGAAAAATTTATGACAAAAGAAGTTGAGACCATTCCACACGATATGAGCATTTTTGATGCTGCCGGCGTGTTTCACAAGAACCATCGCCGTCGTTTACCTGTCATGAAAGAAGGCCTGTTGGTTGGTCAAATAAGTCGGAAGGATATTGTGATTGCAGCCTTAAAGCTTACCAGCCACAATTATAAATAGAAAACAGAATCAATTCTTATAAAATAGCCCTGGATATTTTCCGGGGCTATTCTCTTTTTACGATCATATAGTAGTCATTATCCAGAGGCAGATAGCCCAGGTCGTACACAAAATAATAGGTCGTTCCTTTTTTAGTAGTGTAGAGATTGGTTAGATATTCAAAGTCGAACCCCTTATCTAACAGTCGTGTCTTGGTTGTCCTTGTTTTGCCTTCTTTTAAAGTGAAACTATCCAGAATACGGTAATTCTTTCTTAGGCGATTATTTATATTGCGCAGCAGGTTCTTGCTGTCTTTGTTCAGCTTATTGTTATAGGCATTACGGCAGTAATCCGAACAGAACTTTTTGTCTATCCGTCCCTTAAAGACCTCATTACACTCTAAACATCTTCTCTCCAAGATGACATGGTTTTAAATGAAATTACAAAAAATTCCTGCAAGCAACTTACAATAAAGGGATGTCCCAAATAGGGATTTCTCTAGTACCCCACGGCGGCCCCATCCGGACTGGATGAATCTGAGGCCCCAATGAAAACACCTTGTTCAGTTGAATTTAGTATACCCATTAATCTGCCGAGATTGCTGCGGCCGTAGAGCGTATGACCCATCTCCTCTAACGCCTTTTGTGTGTCCGGGGACATTAAGTGGGTTTCAAAGATCAACCTATCCGGGAGCCACTGATGGTGAATTTTCATTGCTTCAATAGCCTTGTGTATTGGCATCTCGTATTCCAATACATTAAGAACTGTTTGAAAAACGGTGTTTATTATTGTTCGCCCTCCGGGACTACCAATTACCAGATAGGGTTTACCTTCTCTAGCAACAATGGTAGGTGTCATACTGGAGAGCATCCGTTTACCGGGTTTTATAATGTTGGGATCGGTACCGATCAGCCAATCACGATCCGTGTAACCCGGCTGCGGATTGAAATCGCCCATTTCATTGTTAAAGATAAAGCCCAGTTTGGGAGAGCCTAATTGAGAACCATAGGAATACTCCAGGGTATAGGTCAGAGAAACGGCACTGCCATTTTTATCTATTACGGATAGGTGCGTGGTGTTAGCACCATCATAGAGTTGTCCGAATTTGGTTGAATCGCTTACAGAGGCCCTTTCAAGATCGATATTGCTATATCTTTTTTGCGCAAATTCTTTAGAGGTCAACTTTTCAATGGGCATTTCGGGATTAAAATCAGGATCACCCATATGTTCTGCTCTATCTGCAAATGCTCTTCGCATGGTCTCCGCTACCAGATGTACATAGGCCGTAGAATTAAATTGTATAGAATCTAAGTTGGCCAACTCCATGATGTTCATCATTTCAATGAGTGCCACTCCACCGGAACTTGGCGGAGGCATGGAATAGATCTCAAATTCTTTATAGGTGCCTTTCATAGGAGCTCGTTCAACGGCAGTATATTCTTTCAGGTCTTTTCGGGTTATGATCCCACCATTCGCTTTCATGAATTTATGGATCTCACTGGCCACTTTTCCTTTATAAAACCCATCCTTTCCCTTATCCCGGATCTGTTCTAATGTTTTGGCCAATGCCGGCTGTTTCCAGACCTCCCCAAAATCTACCAATTTTCCATTTGGGTTTTTAAAGTATTCTTTTAAAAAAGCTGATGCACCTTCTTGCGAGCGCCTGGCATGTGTGGCGAGGGTGAAAGTAAGGATCATTCCATTTTTTGCCAGATCTACAGATGGCTGCACCAACTCTTTCCATGGCAGCACTCCGTATTTTTCATGTGCCATATAAAGCCCGGCTACCGTACCCGGCACTCCCACCGACTTTAATCCCTTGTGATTACTACCCATAATAAGCTTTCCGTTTTCGTCCAGGAACATATCAGAAGTAGCAGCTAAAGGAGCTTTTTCTCTGAAATCGATCGTGGTGGTAGCGCCGGAAGCATTCATATAGACTATAAAACCACCTCCGCCTATATTGCCAGCCTGGGGATGTGTTACTGCCAGGGCAAAAGCAGTGGCAATGGCCGCATCAATGGCATTGCCTCCTTTTTTAAGAACAGCTACCCCAACCTGGGAAGCAACTTCATTATCTGAAACCACCATGCCATTTTTTGCATAGGTTTGGGCAAAACCGGAAATAAGAATAAAAAAAAAGGATATAAAGAAAAGTGATCTTGGGTATAATAATTTGCTCATGGGTTTTTAAAAAGACAGATTAATAGGATTTGGATGTAAATAGGATATTAATTAACCTATTGCGCTTCAGTTTATTGACCTTTATGTTTCTTAATTTCTTCATCTGTTAAGTTCAAGAACCTTGCAGCATTGTTGTAAAATATGTCTTCTTTTTGTTCCATGGAAAGAAAATCTGCGGAATTAATTGCGGCAATGGCATCATCAATGGTATCTACCCATATCATTGAGTCTGTACCGAACATGATCCTTTTACCAAAACCAGCATCTACCAGGCCTTTAAGGAAGTGATGAAATTCCTTAACTGGCAATACCCAATCTATCACTCCAAGATCTACGTACACCTGCGGATGTGCATACATAAGTGCCTTCATGTCTTCCAAATATGGCCAACCTGCATGCATTATATAGATTTTCATTCGCGGGTGTGAGAACAGAATTTCTTCTAATTGCAGTGGCTTACCTTGAAATGCCCTTATTTCAGGATACATGATATAGGCGCCTCCCGGAGGTCCACCGGGAAATAAATGATAGGCAATGGGGACACCTAATTCTTCAGCAAGATCGTAGTAATCCTTCAAGGAGTCGTCGGTAGGCAAGATGCCCTGATAGTTAGGAGCTACTTCCCCCAATACATCTAACTTTCCTTCTTTGTGTTTAAGCCTTAGTTCCTCTATGGACAGAAAATGATTATTTCCAATGATCACCTTCTCCGGAGCGAATTCGTACCATAGTTCTCCTTGTGACACCATTGCTTTCACAATATTGTATTCTTCGAATTTAGCTAGTGTTTCTTCCCTCAGTTTTTCCATAGAAGCAGATGCTTTATAGATCTTACCGGTCATAGCAAGATCCATTTCCTTTCCTAACATAAGACTGAATGAACTGTTCTCATTAAAAGCATGGCTATGCATATCTATCATAGGTCCGGTATAATCTGTGTCGTCATCAGTAATCTTTGTAATTATTGCTTGTTGTGCGAAACAGTTAGATAAAACTAGTGTTAGCAAAAGATTGCCTAAAATCGATATTGATGTTTTCATAATTTTAGTTTTATCTAAATCCCTGATTAAGGTACGTGATTATTGCGATTTATTTCTTGAAATTATGTTTTGGTCGCACTTATACCAAACTGCATCTTTCTCCCCTGCTTCATAAGGAGCAACTTTATAGAATTCCATTCCTACTTTTTCCATCACCTTTATCGATGCTATATTTTCTTTCATTGCAAT
Organism: Eudoraea sp.; assembly: GCA_013042125.1. Lineage (GTDB taxonomy): Bacteria > Bacteroidota > Bacteroidia > Flavobacteriales > Flavobacteriaceae > Muriicola. The sequence continues at coordinate 7,043 of JABDQS010000208.1, read as the reverse complement.
GGCCACGATCTTATCTAATTTGAGTGTTTCAAAACCGTAGTTAAGAATTGCATGAGATGCCTCTGTGGCGATCCCTTTCCCCCAATATTGTGGCAGGAATCTATAACCAAGATCAATTTCATCAAATTCTGGCAGGTACAGCAAGCCTGCCCAGCCTGTAAATTGCATTCCATCCTTTAAAACTATGGCCCACCTTCCAAAACCGAATTGCTTGTAATGCTCAATTCTTTCCTCAATGGCTTTTTCTATTTCTTCCACAGACTCAACCACAGCTTCTCCCGTATATTTTTGTACGTCCGGATCAGAATGCAGGACAAATAGATCCTCTTTGTCAACCGGAGTGATCTCTCGTATTAATAATCTATCTGTTTCTATCAGGGTTCTCATTTTATAACACTGTAAAATGTTGAATACGTCATGGCTTTAACAGCTGTCTTTTCAGAATTTAGGACCGTATGTAATTTTTGCGATACTTTAATGTAGAGATCACCATCCCCAAATTTCTTTCTAAGAACAGTATAATTATCCTTAGAAGATAATAATAAATGAGAGAGATTTGATATTGATATGTTTATTGAAAATGACTGGCTTAGTTCCTTTTCCAGCGTTATACTTTTTTGATCAAGGCCGGAAAAATTTACCTGATGATCATATTCAGATGGTTGTTTTGAATGGCTCCCAACCTTCAAGAGCTGAAGTATTTTGTCCAGGGGTATTTCAAAATCATAGACCAGAATTCTCGCATCATCCTTACATACCCTTACTATTTCATTCAGTAGCTGTTGGGATTTTGCGTAATAAAGGGAACCCGCAAAAGTAATTATGTCGAATTGATCATTTGCAAAATCAAGATTTTTACGATCGTACAGTATGTATTCCACACCAGGGTGGGCAAGAGATCTTTGTAACATGTCTTTACTTGGATCAATCCCTATGACCTTCTTACAATAAGCTACTATTGCAATTGAGGAATGTCCTGTACCACATCCTACATCTAAGCCAAGAGCGTATTTACTATTTCCTGCAAAGAAGTTGCTTAAGATTCTTGAATGCAGGGAAGGACGATATGCCGCGTAATGGAATGCCGTAATTTCGTCATATTCCTTTGACATGTTTTTATATGCAGCTGTTTTGCTTGGGTTTGTGTTCTTAGTTCATGTTAGTTGTCAGACCAAACAGCTAATTCATTTCCTGAGGGATCAGTAAAATGGAATCTGCGACCACCCGGAAAAGAGAATATGTCTTTTGTTATGTTACCGCCGGCAGTTATGATCTTACTTTTGATCAGTTTCAGGTCTTTGTGATATAAAACAACCAGTGCACCATTTACAATGTCATTTTCAGTTCTTTCAAAGCCACCATAAAGTCCGCTTTCCGAAAAAGAAACATACCATTCTCCATAATCTGTAAAGGACCAATGAAAACAGGCTGAATAGAATTTCTTTGTTTTTTCAAGGTCTTTGGCCTTAAATTCAATGTAACTTATGTGGTTGTCTTTTATTTCCATATCTAACTTAGTTAATCTTTTATTTCAATAGTTCCTCCATTAATTTCATGGCTGTAGTTTCTCCTTTTTTACGAACAAATTCCCGGGGTGTGTTGTCACCAACCTCGTATGTAAACGACTCGGCCCCAAATTCGAAAAAGAAGAAAGCCGTAGAATTAATTTTATTACCCGTTCCGGGACTGGGCCTTATATTGGGTTTGTAACCCGGGAACTCACCTTCCAGGCCGGCAATTACCTTGGGTACCAGGCCGGGCATGTTTCCTTTTAATTCAGGGGTGATCGTATAGAAAATATCTTCCCAGGTTGAATGAAAATCGACTCCAAAATAAAATTTACCGCCCGTTTGTACTACTTTCTGTTTCATAAAATCCCGGATAGAGCGAGTCTCCGGTTGATTAAAACTCTCCCAATCCCTATTCAGATCAATTCCGCCATAATTATGTCGCCAATGGCCATTATCCACGCCATCCGGATTTACAAGAGGAACCACATAGGTGTTATATCTTGCCCTGAAACGTTTTGCAATGTCTGTATCTGCGCAAAGGGTTTCAATGAACGCCTGCATGGCTAAAAACCCGGTTACCTCCGGTGGGTGCTGTCTGGAAATCACCATGATCATTCTTTGATCGTCGCTTTCGCCAATTTTTAGCAAATTAATGGGTCGCCCCTCGTTACTTTCCCCAATAGCAGATTTTGAAATAAAAGGATTACGCAACAATGTATCCGACCAGCTATCGACAACTGAGGAGGTGATCAATTCCTGAGCAGAGATCCACAGTGTGTCTGTGTTCACCGACAGCTGCATTGTAATGCTTTCTGCCAATTCTCGTTCGTTAAAGAACTTCTTTACCGAGGTATACTTCAGGGAATCCAAGGCTTCCCAATTAGAACCATTTTCACTGAGTTTTGGGAAGTACCTGTGAAAGGCATCTTCATTATAGGTGAGTTTCACATACAGATCTTTTTCACTTTCTGACCATATTTTAAAGCCATACCAGGGGCTTGGATTAATGGGCAAATTCTCAGAAGTTATCAAAACAGAAATTAGGGTATCGTTGGTACGCGCCACACCATTCATACGGGCACCGCTGTAATCATTAGATACATATACGCCATCCCCAAGATCAAAAATACCTTTGTACTGCCGTTGAACAGGTACCGTTTTAGTGCTGACCTTCCTGATCGGTGCCTGCCCTTGCCATTGAGTGGCCGACTTACACCCAAGGAAGCCCAGGATAATGATAAGTGTGTAGATTGATCCTCTGTTTTTAAAGAAATTCATTTCTGTTAAATTTTATAAATAAACCGGCTTTATTCTGATACTATTTCCCCTTAACATCATACTTTCTTTGCAAATCTCCCCAGCGTTCCTTCTGTATCTCCTTCATCAAACCAACATTGATCAGGTCAAAATCAGGGTGGTTCTTTGGTAACATAAAACTTTGGTAATGCTCTTTCAGAGTGAAGGGTAATAGCTTCACCTTTTCATCTAATGAAAGTCGATTAATGTAATACTGTAAAATGGTCCGGTCGTACAGCAGCACATCATTTTCTTTTTTAGCAAGTGCCCTGAGGGCAAGAATAGGTGAGGCATACGTCTTATGGACAGGGATGTCTTCTTGCAATAAATAGGACTCTCCGGTGGAAGCACCCACAACTGAGATATTTTTCACCAATCGAATATCCTCGGGGTTTTGTATGTCGGTTTGTAATCCGCTAATTGTTAGAGTAGACGCAATACCGGCAGTAAAACTAGAAATAATGATCACTGCAGTAAACATCCAGATAATGGCGATCGCTTTGCCTACATTCGACTTGGGAGCTTTGTCACCATAACCCACAGTTGTCATGGTAACTGCAGACCACCATAACCCGTCAAAAAGGCCCAACAGACCGGGACGGAATTGAAATTTATTGTGCCTGCGTTCAACGAGCCATAGAAAAAAGCCAAAGACAAAAATGACAAGAATGAGTAACACTATAATTTCAAAAAAAGCTAGTGAGAAAATATTACTGATAAAAACGGTTAATGGTGAGCGGTTCAAGTATGGTATAGCTACACCAATACTGGAAATGAAATAGGGCTGCGTCATATCAAATTTATCAACCCGCGAATAATTCACATCCATCGGGTTAATGGTTAGATCAATATCCCGGTACTCAAGTCTTTTCAAAATACCTATGAAATCAGAATATACTTCATAACGATAGTTGAGGTCCGCAGACTGTGCTATGTTTTCCCATAATTCAATACTCAATCCTTCAAAACCATCATCCTGGGTTTTGATCACAAAAGGGGGATTGTGGTAGATCCCTACGGTAAGCGTATCTCTTTCAGCAAAGGCATGCAAACTATTCCCACAAAAGAATAACAAGATCACTATGTGAAACCATTGATTCTTCATACTTTTTTGGTTATTTCCTCGCGAATTGAAAAATAGATGAACTGAGCTAAAATTCTGAACATCACCAGATCATTATGGTCGAATTGATCTCTTTTAATACTGTAAGCACATAATACTACCGGCTGATCATTCTCTAATTTAAAAGGAATAAATAATAAAGAACTAAAACGGTAAGCAGCTTTTTCTCCAATGTATATCATATGCTCCTTTTTGAAGTCATTAATTAAGACTTCCTGATTGTTGGCCATAGCCCAGCATGTTAAACTGTTTTTAGGGTTGAAGGCCTTACTTCTAAAGGTATAGCCACTTCGTTCCTGGTCGGAATAACCCTTGTGTATGATCTCATTTTTTTCTTTAAATGCAATTTCAAAAGCGTTTATTTCTAACGATTGGGTAACGGCCTTGCCCATTGCAGTAATTATATCGTTCCAAGATGCCTTTTTGGGAATTTCTTTGATAAAAAGTTCAAGGGTATGGATATTAGAATTTGCATTATCCAATTCTTCCTGCTGCTCTCTGTATTCTTGAATCTTTAGATTGAGTTGGGCCTCCTTCAAGGCCAACTTTTCATTGGAGTACTTCAGGACTTGTTGTAGTCTGCTGAAACGTTGTTTTACATAAAATCGAAAATAATACGATATGAGCAAAAGTAGCAGAGCAATGGAACTATAAACAAACCATGTTTGCACATACCATGGTAGAAATATGTTTATCGGAATTTCCAGGGGTTTACTCCATTGATAGCCCCCTGGTTGTCTGGCACGTAATTCCAGGTAGTAATCACCTGTTTCGATCTGGGGTAAGCTGAGGATGTTGTTATTTCCGTTAGATTGCCAGAGTTGTTCTTCCAACATAACCTGTCTATCTTCTTTTGGAAGTAGTCTGAATTGGTATTGGACATTTTTGGCAGGAAAGGATAAATTCGTTAAGTGCAAATTGAGCTCTTGACTCTCTTTTAGTTCTAACACCTCCTCAAAGCCTTTGGTAAACTCGCTTTGATCGATCATTATTTTTCTTATCCTCGGTGAATTTGAATAGGGAAGAGTGGCCGCTGAAATGCGTGAGTATACCAAGCCTTCTGCTGTACCTGCCCAAAGGCGTCCCTGAGCATCTGTGGTGATACATCGGTAGGCACTTATAACGGCAGGTAATCCTTCTATTTCACCTAAAACGGTGGAAGCATTTTGTTGGTGAAAAACCAGTCCTTTAGTGGCCGTGGAGATCCACACATTATTATTGGAATAATGCGCTACTCCTCTCACTTCTTCCTGACCTAAAATGTCATTTTGGATCAGTGTAATTTTTTCGGCATCGTAACGTAGCAAGCCATCGGTAGTTGCTAACCATACAATACCACGGTCGTCAATGGTTAAGTCATGGGCTTCAAAATTCAGGATGGCTTTAAAAGGAAGGGCAGGGCTGAGGTTCACAAATAGATCCTGCTCCGGATCAAAGCGATACAAATAACTTTTTTCTCCGATACCAACGGCATATATTTCTCCCAGGGCACTTTCTTTGATCGCCAGAACCCTGCTGGAAAAACCTTTGGTCTCATCGTAATACTTAATTTCCCCGGTTGCATTGATCTTTGCAATACCAATAATAGGTTTATTTAAAGGCGCCTGGCAAAACCAAAGGTTCCCTTCACTGTCCGGATAAAGATTAAAAATGGCCTCTCCCCGGTCATGGAAGTCATCGTAACGTTTAACGATCTTGTTATTGGCATATTTTAGTAATTCAACTTGCGGGGTACTGGTGGTCACCCATAGGAACCCGGCTTTGTCTTGAGCAACGGCACTTGCCTGTAAATTATCAAAGATGGGCTCTGCAGTGAATTCATCTTCATCTGGAGAGATCTCGTATAAATAATTAATAGGCGCCCAGGCTTTTCCTTCATTTCCAATGGCAATACTGATAGGATTATTGAGGGGTAAATTTTTCACGGTTTTGAAAAATTGTTGTTGGAGCAACCATAGTCCGGTTTCCGAACCAATCCAAAGCTTATCATTATTACTTACACTGTCTTTAGTTACATAAATTTCATGGATATATCCAAAATCTAATTCTTCCACCCTGTGAGCTTCATTGGCTCCATACACAGTTTGTGGAGGATCGTTCAGATCGGATATAATAAATAACTTTCCTTTCCCGGTCCCAATGATGAATCGATCATTTTGATCTGTATACATCGCTGTGATCTGGTCATCATCCAGCTCAATTGTTTTCTCTGCTTGGAGCTTATTTTCTCGAATTGTATAGACATGTAGGGCATCGCTTCCCACTAAAAGCTGATCCTTGTGAATTAATAAGGTTTTCCCATTTTTAATGTTCAGCTTTTTTTCAAAAGTATTTGTGGTTTTATCATAGTAGAATAAACCATCCAGGGGACTCAGCACCCAAATACCACCTTCTGAATCTTTATGTATCGCGAGCTTTTGTGCTTTAATAGTTTTGGAAAATCGATAGGTTTTGAAATCTCCTTCTTGTAACCTCCCAACGCTGTGATTAGATTGAGCGAGCCAAATGTCTTGATCTTTGCCCAGGGCAAAATCATTGGGATAAAAGGGTAGTCCGTTTGTTTCATTTATAGTGCCTTCCAGTAAAGTAGTTACTTTTGGCTGCTTAAGCAGATCATCAATTTGATAGATGCCCATATCATTTACAAACAGCAGTTGATCTTCACGTTTATGGATCTGATGAATGAATTGACTCTTGGTATGCATGCTATAAACGTCAAAATTGCTGCCATCAAACCGATACAAACCGTTTTGGCTACCAATCCATACAAAGCCGTCCTGATCCTGAAGAACGGTGGATACCTTGTCAAAAGGGGCTCCAGAGTCAGCATTGTATTGAACATAGCTATACTGTTGTGCAGAAATATGAGAAGATATGCAACACAAAAAAAGGCTGAGCAGTACTTTGGTCAATTTTACCAACATCTGAGACTAATATAGAAAAATAATCAGTCTATCTCAGTATACGTTGCCGCACCAGGGTTATTTTATTAAACCTGTCGCCCAATGAGTTATGGCTATTGTTGCAAGCCCTTTTTCACAATTCAAGATAAATGTATTGTTACTTGATCCTGATTGATTGGGTAGAGAAGGATAGACCCTGCTGGCCCATAG
>JABDQS010000206.1 GCA_013042125.1 Eudoraea sp. | reverse complement strand
ATACAGAGGAGAACGAGATTGGGCAGGTGACTTCGGGAACCATGTCACCTACCCTCGGCAAAGGAATAGGTCTGGGTTACGTTCCCCTAGCTCATTCAACTGTGGGCAGTAAGATAAAGATCAGGATCCGAAAAAATACGATTGAAGCTTCTATTGTTAAACTGCCATTTTACAAGTCTAAATGATAGATTTTCAAGCAATTATTGAGGGTATTTCAAATAATCTGCAATCTGTTGAAGACCGTGGTATCATAGCTGCCTATATCCCAGAATTGGCCAAAGTAGATAAGAATAAATTTGGAATACACCTTATTGATTCGTCGAAAAATAACTTTAGTGCAGGAGACGCAGAAGAAACTTTCTCTATACAGAGTATTTCAAAAGTACTTTCCCTTGCACAGGCCTTTGGAAAGGTTGGTGACAAGTTATGGAAAAGAGTGGGGGTTGAACCATCAGGCGATCCGTTTAACCATCTTTCGCTTTTGGAAATGGAAAATGGCATACCCAGAAATCCTTTAATTAATGCCGGAGCATTAGTTGTTTGTGATGTTTTGATAAGTCATTTAGATAATCCTAAAGATGATTTTCTTTCCTATGTCAGGCGCATTGCAAATGAGCCAGAGATCCATTATGATGAAAAAGTGGCGCAATCCGAAAAAAGAAGTGGGTTCAATAATTATGCTGCTGCCTATTTATTAAAATCCTATGGTAATCTTAAAAACGATGTAGAAACCGTTTTGGATTTTTACTTTCATCAGTGTTCTTTAACAATGTCCTGCAGGCAACTGGCCAAACTATTCTATATTTTTATGAATAAGGGTAAATGCCTACAAGGCCATCCTTATCTCAATATTAATCAGGTAAAAAGAATCAATGCCATTATGCTCACTTGCGGATTTTACGATGAGGCGGGTGAATTTGCCTTTGAAGTAGGACTCCCCGGGAAAAGTGGAGTAGGTGGAGGTATTGTAGCCTTGTTGCCTAATAAATTTTGCGTGGTAACCTGGTCTCCCGGTCTGAACCCAAAAGGAAATTCAAAATTAGGCATGCTGGCACTGGAGCAATTAACCTCCAAAACCGGATTATCTATCTTCTAGGCTTTGGAATCAAAAAAAATACTCATTTTAGGTGCCAGTGGATTCATTGGAAACGCTCTATACAAGGAATTGTGTAATTACTACGACACCTATGGAACTTATTTCTCATCGAGGAACGGGTATTCTACCAATCAACAATTTTTTCAATACGATATGCAGGAGGACGATATATTTCAACTGCTGGAGGACCTTGGCCCGAATATTATCATTTCTGCCTTACGAGGCGATTTCGGAGCTCAGATTCAGGCCCATCAGCATATAGTAGAATATGTTGCTAAACACAATTGTAAGATCTTCTTTCTCTCTTCTGCTAATGTATTTGATGGGTATAGCAAATTTCCTTCTTATGAATATGACAAGACCCTATCCGAAAGTATCTATGGCCGGCTAAAAATTAAAATTGAGAATATGCTGCTGCGTCTGCCTAAGAAGAAAGCAGCCATTTTGAGGGTACCAATGGTCTTTGGAAATGCTTCCCCGAGGATCAAAGAAATGAAACAAGCAATTTGGAATAATGAGGCCATTGAGATCTTTCCAAATCTGATCATCAATGTTACGAATGATGACAAACTGGCTCAGCAGATCCATTACCTCATCAACAGAAATAAATATGGAATTTATCACCTCGGAAGCTCGGACCTTGTACATCACGAAGATTTTATTCGGGAGGTGATAGAACGTGTCGGGACCTTTAACCCAATTTATAAAAGGGTATTTACCACCAATGAAGAAAGATTTTTAGCCGTTTTACCCAAGTATCATCTGCTTCCCAAGAATTTACAGTCGAGCTACCAGGAGGTCATTGACCATCATGTTATGGGATAGCATGTCGCATTCAGGGCTTCTGCCATACCCTTTTTCATTGTATCTTTAACTCAGCAGGGAACATTGCTCAAATAAATTAATGAGTTTAGATTCCTCTTACCAAGATTACAATTAAAAAACAATCGATATGGAAAAGCTATCATCCAAACAAATTAAAGATCAAATGTCATCCCTGGAAGGATGGGAATTCGTGAATGATGGAATTGAAACATCATTCGAGTTCAAGAACTTTAAGGAGGCTTTTACGGTAATGACCCGTATTGCCTTTGAGTGTGAAGCTCAAAACCACCATCCGGAGTGGAGCAACGTTTATAACTCTTTGAATATCCGCTTGAGTACCCATGACGCTAAGGGAGTAACCGAAAAAGACTTTACGCTGGCCCGCAGTATAGAAAAGATCATTGAAAGTGAGTGATACTCATTTTGATTTATGCTGTCTTGTCTGGCTTTTAAAATTTGCTAAATTTGCCAGTATCTACTAGCTGAGATAGCATATGGGAAGAGCATTTGAATTTCGGAAAGCACGAAAAATGAAGCGTTGGTCTGCCATGTCCAAGGCCTTTACCCGTATAGGTAAGGACATTGTGATGGCGGTAAAGGAAGGAGGTCCCGATCCGGATGCCAATTCACGTTTACGCGCAGTTATCCAGAATGCCAAATCTGTGAATATGCCCAAGGATAATGTTGAACGGGCCATTAAAAGGGCCTCGGACAAATCATTGGGCGATTACAAAGAAGTACTATTCGAAGGCTACGCACCCCATGGTATTGCAGTACTAATAGAAACCGCTACCGACAATAATACACGTACAGTGGCCAATATCAGAAGTTACTTCAACAAATGCAACGGAAGCCTCGGCACTTCCGGATCCGTAGAATTTATGTTCGATCATACCTGTAATTTCCGAATACCCACTGAAGGAATTGATGCTGAGGAATTAGAATTAGACTTTATCGATTTTGGCGCGGAAGAGGTCTTTGAGGACGAGGATGGAATTATGATCTACGCTCCTTTTGAAAGTTTTGGAGCCATTCAGAAAGAATTGGAATCCAGAGAAATTGAGATATTATCATCCGGGTTCGAACGCATTCCGCAGGTTACAAAGGAGCTAAGTGCGGAAGAAGCTGAAGATGTAGAGAAACTTCTCGAAAAGATCGAAGAGGATGATGACGTACAGAATGTATATCACACCATGCAGGAATAGGTAATAAACCGCATTAGCAAGCGGAGTTTTTCAGGATCACAACTGCCCAATTCAGCTTATCACCCATTTTATTTTTAAATTTTTCTTTGCTTTTTCTTAGCTGCTATGACAAATATCATTGGACGTTATAAGCTGCGGTAATACCTTTGATTAACGGAATTTTTAACCAGTTCATGCGTGAACATCTAATTTTTAGAAATCATGAGAACTTCATTAAAAACATTATTAATTGGCACATTATTGGTTTTGTTTGGTGCTGTGTCTTGCAGTGAGGAAGATCCGATAAATGAACTCACCAAGGATGGTGATTTTAACATCAGTGAATTAGCAGGTACCTGGGAGGCCACACAAGCACAATTTAGTGTGAATACTACATCTGTAGATGTTGTGGAGGACGGAGGTACTGTTGAGATGACCGTACAATCTTCCGGCGGTTTTACCCTAACCCTGGATCCGATAGACCGGGCACCCTATACGGTTAGTGGAGAATTTTGGTGGGAAAAATGGGAAGGAACTTTTTATTTCGCAATTGTATGGGATGACGAACCCGGGGACTGGGATACCTATGGCCATACCTGGGACGGTACTACTTTTAGGATTAACGGGGGTGCAGACTCTGGAGAATATGATTTTGACAATGACGGGGATGCGGAGCCTTGTACGTTGCATTTCGACTTTGTACGAACATAAATGCAGTGATAATTTTGATCGACGAAATAAATAACAAGTTCATTTTATGCGTGAACATCTAAATTATAGAAATCATGAGAACTTCAGTAAAAGCATTATTATTTAGTACAATTCTGGTATTATTTGTTGCTTTCTCTTGTAGCGAAGGAGGCGAACCTGTAACTAAAGAAGGCCCTTTTAATATCAGTGAATTAGCGGGGAATTGGGAAGCTACTTCCGCGTATTTTAGGAGTGATGACGGTAACACGGACATTGAACTCATAGGCGAGGGAGGTACCGTAACCATGACTGTTCAGAGTAGTGGCCGGTTTACAATGATCGTTGATCCTGCCGATCGTGCCTCGTATACCGTAGGTGGTGAAATGTTCTGGGAAATTTGGGAAGGACAGTACCTTTTCTCTATTACCTGGGATGTTGAACCGGACGACTGGGAGAACTATGGGGCAACGCTTACAGACACTACCTTATTGATAAGTGGAAGTTTTGGGACGGCAGAATATGATTTTGACAATGACGGCACGCCAGAATCATCAACATTAAGTATTGACTTTACACGAGTTTAAGTGTATTCAGGGATCTTTCCTACTACCCCTTTGAAGAATTCCTTATATCGTTTAAAGTCCGTTTCCTCATTATCCTTAGGGAATACGGGGTTGGATATCTTTATTTGCTTTTTGCCATAGTCGAAGGCCACCATTACAATGGGCACTTTGGCCTCTTTAGCTATGTAATAAAATCCTGTTTTCCATTCGGTCACTTTCTTTCGTGTTCCTTCAGGAGATAGTGCCAACCGAAAAACGTTGCGCTCGCTGAATATCTTGGCAGTACTTACCACGGTATCACTATTTTTGCTTCGGTCTATGGGTGTACCCCCCATCCATCGGAAATACCAACCAAACGGAGGATTGAACAAACTTTTCTTGCCAATAAAATTTACCTCTACTTTTACAATACTTCTCACCAGCAAGCCTACAAAAAAATCTACCCAGCTGGTATGGGGAGCAACGATCACCACACATTTCTCAACTTCCGGAAACTTCCCAATCAGCTTCCATCTCATGAGCCTATAAAAAATAAATTTACTTAGTACACGCATACAGGCTTAATGATCTATGTTTAGTTTGATATAATGTGTTAAGAAGATCAGAGAGTTTGGTAAGAACGTAAAAAAATCATTGCTCACCTACTGGAAAGACTATATTTTAAGGTAGATCTCTTTAAGTTTATCCCTGCTTACCTTAGTTTTCCATGTGGGTCCCAGCGCATTTTCCCAAAGCGGTTCCATATCCAGGGAAACTGAGATCATGGTGTTCATCTCTTCCTCTGAAAGATCACTGCAAATACCGGTGGGCAAAATGATTTGATGATGGTTCATCATTTTGCGAAATAAAGTAACTCCTTCAGGATAATACTCCTCAAGATGTTGGAAAACAAGACAATTTCCAATTCCATGTTTAACACCCAGAACGTAGGATAATCCATAACTCAGGGCATGTGCCACTCCTACCTGTGAATAAGCGATACTCATGCCACCGTGCCATGATGCCATCATAAGTTTATCACGCGACTCAGATGGTGAAAGTGAATCCAGGAATACCTCTTTGCAAAGGTCTAATGCTTTCTCCCCATAACTTTGGCTGAAAGCATTTATATAGGTACCATTCAATGACTCTATACAATGTATATAACAGTCCATACCTGTGTAGAACCATTGTTGTTTTTCTACCCCTTTTGTAAGGTCGGGGTCTAACAACACCTGATCGAAAGGGGTATAATCGGAATTAATTCCTAGTTTCCTGCTTGGGCCCATTAAGACTGTGGTCCTGGATACCTCTGCCCCTGTTCCACTGATGGTGGGAATACCTACGTGATAAATAGCCGGTTTAGACACCAGATCCCAACCCTGATATTTGGAAGCAGAACCCACATTGGTGAGCAAAATTGCAACGGCCTTTGAAAGATCCAGAAGAGTACCTCCTCCTATCCCTACGATGCCTGAAGGCAATTCCTGGAATTCTTCTTTTATCATAGAAACCAGGGCATCTACCTGCAGCGTCTTAGGTTCTTCATCTGCAGATATAAAAACCATCTTGTCATTAAAAAGCAAAGGTATTCTGGATACCAAAGAGGTATTTTCAAAAACATCATCAACCAAATAAATTATCGGCGCTTCTGAATTCTTCCTTTTCGGCAATAAAATATCGCCCAATTGATCAAAACAACCTTTTCCAAAAACCACCCGTGGTACCATGGGAAAATTTTTATAGGAGGTTTTAACTCTTTTCTTCGGCATATTCAATATCAAATCTTTCTTTTCGTCCATATGGGTATTACAAATATTTTAATAATTCCTTGATACCGGACAAGGTAAGGTGATCGTTCGTATGTTGGTCTGGCGTCACTTCTTCATGTGCCCAGGTAGTATGAAAAGGTATGTGAACCGCTTGTGCGCCAATGGCCATGATGGGTAACACATCCGATTTTAAAGAATTTCCAATCATTAGGAATTCAGAAACATCGATCTCCAAATGCTCTAATAGATTTAAATAATTCAATTCCTTTTTATCACTAAGTACCTCCACATGGTGAAAATACGTAGACAGTCCCGATCTATCCAACTTCCTTTCCTGATCCAGAAGATCGCCTTTTGTAAGTACAATTAATCGATATTTATCCGATAATTTCTTTAATACCTCTTCCACATCATCCAATAATTCCACCGGATGCGAGATCATCTTTTTACCAAGATTCAAAATTTCCAATAAGGTTGTTTGTGAAACCTGATGATTTGAAATATCCATGGCAGATTCTATCATGGACAAAGTAAAACTCTTGATGCCATACCCGTATAGGTCAAGATTATCTATTTCTGTCCTGAATAACTCCTGATCTATCTTGTTTTTGGTCTCATACTGTTCCAGAAATGAAGCAAATTGTTCTTCTGCCTCCCTGAAATAGGTTTCATTTACCCATAAGGTATCATCTGCATCAAAACCAAGGACTTTTATGTTACTGAAATCTACTTCCATGCAGCTTTCGCTTTTTCCAGGTCTTCGGGGGTATCTATCTCAATGCCCGTTACCATTGTCTCTACCATTTTAATTTTTTTGCCGTATTCCAGATACCTTATGGCC
>JABDQS010000204.1 GCA_013042125.1 Eudoraea sp. | reverse complement strand
ATATGGTAATGGCAGGAAAATTGGGTGTGAAGTCGGGTGAAGGTTTCTATGATTACACCGAAAGCAGAAAAGCTGAAAAGGTTGCTTCCCAATTCAAGAATGTATAATGGCAATAGTAAAACCTTTTAAAGCCATTAGACCGGCCGCTGATAAAGTGGCTCATGTGGCGTCTCGTTCTTATGAAGACTATTCCGCTGAGGAATTAAAGGCCAATCTAAAATTTAATCCTTTCTCATTTCTGCATATCATTAATCCCGGATTTAAATTCAGTAAGAAAGTATCCGGAGATGAACGGTTTAAATTAGTCTATAACAGATATATGGAGTTTTTGGAGGAAAAGGTCCTGGTAAAAGATACGGAGGCTTGCTTTTATCTTTATGAAATAAATAAAAATGGAACGCTGTGCTGTGGGATATTTTGTGCTACAAGTGTGCAGGATTACAGGAATAATCGAATAAAAAAACACGAAAACACCATTGAAAGCAGGGAAAAACTATTTGCCCAATACCTTGAAACTGTTAAGTTCAATGCGGAACCGGTACTGATAACCTACCCGGATAACCCAACAATTGCCAAGATCATACGAAATACAAAGAAAGAAGAGCCTGTATACCACTTTACCACTCCAGACAGAACCTCACATCGTCTTTGGAAAATATCGAATGGGAAGACCATAAAAGAGATCACGGATGCCTTTGCCCATATAGAGAGCCTGTATATCGCAGACGGCCACCACAGAAGTGCATCCTCAGACCTTTTGGCACAATGGTGCGAGGAACGCAATGACAAGCACAATGGCAAAGAAGCGTACAACTACTTTTTGAGCTATCTCATTCCTGAGAGTGAAATAAGGATCTACGAATTCAACAGGTTAGTCAAAGACCTGAATGGCCATTCCAAAAAGTCTTTCCTGGTAAAATTAGATGAGCTCTATCGTATTAAAAAGACAGATCTGGAGCTATACAAACCCACAAAAAAGCATCACTTTAGTATGTACCTGGATGGGGAATTCTATTCGCTTTATTTGCGAAAAAGTGTCTTACCGCTAGATGACCCTCTAAGTAATTTAGACACCCACATTCTTTTTAAGACCATTTTGGAACCCATCTTAGGCATTAAAGACCTTCGCAACGATAAAAGGATTCAATACGGGTACGGCAAGCACAATGTATTCCGAATGAAAACAGAAATAGACAAGGGAAATTTTGCAGTGGGATTTAATCTGGTTCCTATAACTATAGATGAAATAAAGGCCATTGCAGACGCTCAATTGGTTATGCCTCCAAAAAGTACCTTTATTGAACCTAAACTCAAAAGTGGCATAGCCATATATGAATTTTAATTCGCCCTATGTCCATTTCAGATAATATACAAAGGATCAAAAAAGAAATACCACAAAGTGTAGCCCTGGTAGCGGTCTCCAAAACAAAATCTAACAATGAGATCATGGAGGCTTACCATGCCGGACAACGCGTTTTTGGCGAGAATAAAATTCAGGAAATGACTCAAAAATCGTCAGAGCTCCCTAAGGATATTGAATGGCATATGATTGGACATGTGCAACGAAATAAAGTGAAGTACATGGCTCCTTATGTAGCCCTGATCCAAGGGGTAGACAGTATAAAATTGCTGAAAGAAATTAATAAACAGGCAAAAAAAGAACAACGAATTATCTCTTGTCTGTTACAAATGCATATTGCTGAAGAAGATACCAAATTTGGTTTCGATGAGGATGAGCTGAAAGCTTTGCTGAAAAGCGGAGTTATACAGGAATTGGAGAATATACAGATCAAGGGTTTAATGGGGATGGCTACGTTTACAGAGAATACCATACAGATCAGAAAAGAGTTTAAAACACTCAAGGCAATGTTTGAGGTGATAAAAAAAGACCTTCCGGATATCACTGAAGTCTCTATGGGAATGAGTGGTGACTACTCCATAGCAATAGAAGAAGGAAGTACCATGGTACGCATAGGAAGTAGTATCTTTGGAGCAAGAAATAAGACTTAGAAGGTCTGAATGAACAGAAAGACCCAATGAAGAGTATCCTATGTACGCAATTCTCGATATAGAAACCACAGGTGGGAAGTACAATGAAGAAGGCATCACAGAAATTGCCATTCATGTATTTGACGGGCAGCGTGTAGTAGATCAATTTATCACGCTGATCAATCCTGAGCGTGAAATACAACCCTTTGTGGTGAATCTTACGGGCATCAATAGCAAAATGCTGCGTACTGCACCTAAATTCCATGAAGTTGCCAAACGCATTGTAGAAATAACGCAGAATACTGTCCTTGTTGCTCACAATGCCCAGTTTGATTACAGGATACTCAGGACAGAATTCAGACGATTAGGATATAATTTTGAACGCAAAACCCTTTGCACAGTAGATCTTGCCAAAACATTGATCCCTGAGGCTGAATCTCATAGTCTGGGCAAATTGGTGAGATCTTTAGGTATTGCCGTTAGCGATCGTCACCGGGCAAATGGTGATGCCCTGGCGACCCTAAAGCTATTTAAGATCTTATTGTCCAAAGATCTGGACAAGACCATCATTACGGAGGTAACAAGGGCAGAGACCCATGGGGAATTATCACACAGACAATTAAAGATCGTTGACTCAATGCCCTCAGAAACCGGAGTTTACTATATGCACAATAGGGATGGAAAGGTCATCTATATAGGGAAAAGTACGGATATTAAGAAACGCGTAAATGAACATTTTACTTCCAATGCAAAGTTGGCAAGAAGTCTTCAGAAAGAAACAAGGAAGATCACTTTTGAACGAACCGGCAATGAACTCATTGCTTATTTAAAAGTGAATGAAGAACTGAAGAGAAATACCCCGAAATATCCTACCAATAAAAAAGAGATCTCCATATCTATAGACACTAATGGCAAAAAGGACCTGGATTTAGAAGACATTAGTTTGGCCGGGAAAGACGTCATGGTAGTGGATAAAGGAAGAGAATTGGGGGAACGAAGTGCCATTCTCATAAAAGATGGTCAGTTAAAAGGCATAGGCTTTTATGATCTTAATTATCAAATCAATAATATTCATATCTTAGAATCCATAATGACCCCAATAGAAGGCAGCGCGAGGATCGTACAGGAAGTAGAGGCGTATATTAGCTATAAGAAGGTATTGAAGATAATTGAACTGAACTAACACTATTGAATACACCTAAGCCAAATAAGGACTGGAAGTACAAACTGCATG
>JABDQS010000203.1 GCA_013042125.1 Eudoraea sp. | reverse complement strand
GCTTTTTTCATCATGGATTCAATGAGATCTGTGGTATTACTACCCGATTTTTTATTGATCTCCTTTTCATATTTCCACAATAGTTTACCTGTATTGCCATCACTTACTTTGATCCCTATCCTTCCGTAGTTGGCATCACCGAGGATATAATCAATAAAACTAAAATTGGAGGTAACTCCTTCAGAGAGCAAAATATTGAGGTTTATATTGCCGCTTACGATCCCGTCTACCCCTAAAATTTCACTTAATTCCTTAATGGTATAGGTATCAATATTTTCGTAGGTGATATTCTTTTGAGCCAGGATGGCATTGGTATTCTTGGTGTTTTGAAAATCTACGGAAAACTTTTTCCGCTTCTTACCTCGTCCAAAGTAGGTTTCCAGGGCATCCTGAACAGCATAACCTTCGCGTTCTTTCAGCCTAACCAAATCAGATTCACTTACTTCTTCTTTTAATTCAAGATCTGTAAAAAAAGGGAGGATAGCTAATATCTTATGATTCTCACTGAGGGCCTCAAATTTATCACTTTCGTAAATATTCTTTTGCCCCTGCAATGAAAACAAGGGGATAAAAAGCAGTATGTAAAAAAGTCGTTTCATGCAGATATATTCACTAAAATCGTACTCGTAATTTTATATTCAGTATACGTGAGGTCATAAAATTGGGAACTGCAAACTCATTTTTGCTATCCACATCTCTTACCCATGTATTGGTAATGGCATTTTGGTTGTTAAAAAGATTGAAAATCTCGAATCCCAGTTGCAATTCCTTACAATGATGTAACCAATGACCCTCAGGAAAAGTTTGATCTTCATCTACAAAAATATGAGAAATTCCCAGATCGGCCCGTTTATAATCCCGTAATCTATTTTGAAAGACATAAGGATCCGCATAACTGGGAGAACCTCCGGGCACACCTGTACTATACACCAAATTTAAATACATTTTTAAATTGGGTATGTCAGGAACGTAATCCTGGAACAAGACGGCTGCTTTCAGACGTTGGTCCGTTGGCCTGGAAATATAGCCCCTTTCCTCGCTGTTTTCCTTGGTTGTCAGGTATCCCAAGCTTATCCAGGACTCAGTACCGGGGACAAATGCGCCATACAATCGAAGATCCAGACCATACACATAGGCCTTAGCATTATTATTAGCCACGTAGCGCAAACGAACATCATCTAAGGTATAGGTATTTACATCCCAAAGGCTTTTGTAATATGCCTCAGACTGTAAACTGAACGGCCTGTTCCATAATTGAAAGCTGTATTCATTCCCTAAGAGGAGATGAAATGCCTTTTGAGCTTTTACCTCCGGCCTTATGGTGCCTTCAAAATCTCTTAATTCCCTGTAGAAGGGTGGTTGCTGATAAATTCCCGAACTAAGACGAAATACGATGTCTTTTTCCCAAGCCGGTTTAATCGCTAATTGAGCTCTTGGACTAAAGATAAACTGAGAGTTTTGGGAAAATCCATCGCCTTTTAATGTCCAGTGCTGAGCTCTGATCCCAAGGTTATAGGAGAACCTGTGTTTTCCTAGATTAGTTCGTGTACTTAACTGCACATAGCCAGCCAATCGTTGTGTTTGGGTAGTATTTCTGGCATTTATACTCTGGTAGGCAACCAAAGGGGCCACAAAGGGTTCTTCAGGTTGATTATTAATAAATTCCTCTCTGGGAGGCCTGATAAAGAAGCCAGCCGAATCTATAAATTCAGATTCACGTATCTGGTCCCTGACATCTTCATAGGTATAACGAAGTCCCCAGGTAAGCACAGAACTGTTTTTTTGATATTCACCTTTGTGAGACAAGGTATGGATAAGTGCATCCAGGTCATTTCGTGAACGATTGTATTGGGCACCGATGCCTCTTGAAGAGGTAACCTCTCCCAAATCATTGCTGCCTAGGTTGGTCTCAATCTCACCCAATTCGTATTGCGCAATAACATCGGAATATTCTTCCTCTGTTGTATGGTAAAGCGAAGTAATAAAATTTAGACGAAGATATTCACTGACAAAATAATCTGCTTTCAGAGCACCCAATGCTGTGACATAGGTGTTCTTTTCTTGTCCGAGATAAAAGATCTGTAAAGCTTGCGGGTTGGCGATTGTGCCAAAATTTGTTTGCCGGGATTGGGGCTGGTTCCGGTATTCATTCAACCCAAGATTTCCTAAAAAATGAAGTTGTAATCTCGGTGAGAACCTGTAGGTGAGGAAACTCTGCAGGTCTACAAAAATTGGATTAAAGTTGCTCTTTGTTTGTCGGCTATTCACCAGGAGGCTGTTGTTTCGATATCGCAATCCTGTAACACTACTAAAATTTTTATTTTTTGAAATGGTTTCCAAGGTAGTGCCGGCCCCTAGTAAACTTGCTTCTGCCTGGAGGGCAAAACGCGTAGGTGTCTTGTAGGTAATGTCTAATACAGATGAAAGTTTATCTCCATATTTTGCCTGAAACCCTCCCGGTGAAAAGGACACCTTTTCTACCATATCACTATTTACAAAACTAAAACCCTCCTGTTGTCCTGTGCGAATTAGAAATGGCCGATAAACTTCTATCTCATTCACGTAGACCAGATTCTCGTCGTAATTGCCACCGCGCACACCATATTGTGTGCTTAGCTCATTATTTGAAAATACCCCGGGGAGCAATTTCAACACATTTTCGATACCGGCATTAGCGCCGGGGATCTTTCTTGCCAGGACAGGCGATAGATTGGTGATGCCCGAGACCGACTTCTCACCTGTTGCAGAAACTTCAACACTATCTATTTGGATGACACTTGTTTTCATTACCGGATTGAATGCAAAGACCTGATTGGTGGTCAGGACAAGCCCTCTTAACTCAATTCTTTCATGACCCAGATGAGAAAAAAGTATGGTAATTTCGGAATCTGCCTGCACCTCAAGCAAATAATAGCCTGTATTATCTGAGATTGTGCCTCTATTTCCCGATACAATAGAAACGTTGGATAAGGCCCTGTTTTCCTCATTTAAAATAATACCGGTTATGGTAGCAGATTGCGCCGAGATGAGGTTAGCAGTGCACAGGAGGAGTAAGCGAAGTAAAATCCGGATACGGTTCAAGAGGTTAATTTCTATAAAAACTACTCGTAAAGGTAGTAGAATTCCCAACATTATCGGTCACTATAACCTGCAGGTCATACTGCTTTTTATCCAGGATTTTATCATCAAAATTATAAGTAAGTGTTCTGGTCTTGGGTTCGTATTCCATCAGTATCCATTCTCCGTTCAAAGTAGCCTCATAGTTTGCAATCCCACTGAGGTTATCTCCAATGATCAAACTAAGATATCTGTAATTGGTGAGCCATTGCTTGGTTTTAAAATTCTTTGGTCTGATCATCGGAGGTACGGTATCCTGGGCAATGGTATATGTTCCGAGGTTCCTGGTACGAGTAGTGAATGTTTCTCCCCGTTTATACGTTTTTACATAATTTGGCTTGTTGTCCTTGTCTAAACGAGCGATAAAAGCAGTTTTCAGGTAATCTTCCGGCAGGTGAGTTGTATTAAACGTTAGGGTGAAATTCTTATGTGCAGGAACGCTGTTGTTATGTATGGTAATTTTATCTCCTTGATCTTCAAGATCTATATAAAAGTCCTTGTAGAAAGTATTGGCCGGAAAATATACCTTGGCATTGCCTAGGTCAAAATTATTGGGTTTTCCGGCAACAATATAGTGCTCAGTTTTAACAGGTGTTTTCTTGTTTATGAGTGTCTCTCTTTGACCTGCTATCGGAATGATAAGCTTGGTTAAATTACCTTTAAGATCACTCATTTCAATTTCCACTGTATAGTCCGATCCTTCATTGACCCTTATCTTGCCTTCATTTTTAAGGGTAGTGTAAATACTTAAATTGTTTCCTTCTGTTAGAAAGCAACGCTGAATTCTTCTTCTGTATTTGGCAAAATATTCATAGTCTATAAGTGTATTGATAAGTCTGGTCTCTCCAAAGGAGAATTTCTCAAAATTAAAGGCGGTAAGGAGAGTGCCATTTACCTTTTGCTTAAGTGAGTAAAGTCCATTTTGATTCGCAGCCAGATCTTGTCTGTCATAGGCAGCAATCCCAAAACCTATGGTGCCTAAAGCCTTCACCTTTTCGGCAAGATACGTCCCATCTGCTTGTCTGCTGAATGGGATCTCAATTCTGTCATTGCTTTGATTCACGATCGAATTCTGTGACAGGGGATACGCATATAAAGCTTGGATCGAAGGGTTGGTGGCATCGCGCACGTCTAACCCATACAGCAGGGGATTGGTGGGTTTTTCTGAGATGCTGCTCCTGATCTCAAAATGAAGATGAGGGCCGGATGAACCTCCTGTATTACCGGTATAGGCAATCAGTGAATCCTGGGATACCCTAAGTTCACCGTATTCAGGAAACACCTCGATCTCATAGGAACGTTTTTGATATTGTATTTTTTTTACATAGGCCTCTATTTGGGGACTAAATTTTTGTAAGTGTCCGTACACGGAAGTATACCCATTTGGATGCGCAATGTATAGCGCTTTTCCATATCCCCAATGGGATATCTTGATCCTCGTAACTGTGCCATCGCCAATAGCGACTACCGGTAAGCCCTGTCTTTGTTGGGTCTTTATATCAATTCCGGAATGGAAATGATTAGAACGCAACTCACCAAATGTGCCGGCCAGGATAAGGGGAATTTCCAGAGGTGATCGGAAGGCATCTTTAGGATACTGTTCTTGTCCAAATGACAAAGTATACAGTATCAGAAAAATAGGGACAACTAGGTTTTTCATAGACAATTATTGGCACGAAATTAAAAAATAGCGGCTTAACTTTGAAATAAATATACGGCCTAGGTGTATTTGTTAGACTACTTGATCCTCAAGAATTAAGATGTTTCTTAAGCACACTAGGAAGAATTTCAGTCTGTTCAGGAATAATTGAAAAAACTATTGCTAAGTCGTTCGAGGTGTGTTAACTTTGTTAAGAATGCATTGATATTTGCCCATGAGCGAATTGGTTGAAATAGTTGATTCTCTTGAGAATAAGATTAGCAAGTTATTACACAAGTTAGAATTGCTCAATCAAGCTAAAGGAAAGCTGGAAGATGAATTGGTACAGCTAAAGGCAGACCATGAAATCACAAAGAATTCCGTGTTGGAATGGGAGGAGAAATACGAATCCCTGAAAATGGCAAGTACGATGCTGGGCAGTGAAACAAATAAAACAGAAGCCAAGCTCAAAATAAATACATTGGTCAGAGAGTTAGATCATTGCATCGCGCAGCTCGCTGAATAATGGACTCAGATTATGGCCGAGAAGTTAAAAATAAAGCTATCTATTGCAGACAGGGTATATCCACTGACAATAGATCCAAGTCAGGAAGAAGGCTTGAGAAAAGCAGCAAAGAATATTGAGCAACTCGCTAAAAAATTTGAGCAAAATTATGCCGTTAGAGATAAACAGGATGTATTGGCCATGTGTGCCTTGCAGTTTGCCTCAAAGATCGAACAACGCGGTATAGATAAAATGGAGGACACCAAAGATGTTGTGGAGCGTTTAACCGCTCTTGACGAATTGGTAAATGCCAGGCTTAGCTTAAAATAAGTTCTTTAACATACATCAAAGTTACTGCCCACATTGGTATTTAATTTTTGACAAACTCAACATTAATTAGTTTAAAAAGGGTGAGTTTAGATTGTAAAAGCAGGCCTTCTCGTAAAGGATCCTTGAGCAGTCTGTTAGCCCTAAACCTGTTCATAGGAGTTTGTACAAAACTTCCATCAATGTGGGTTTTTTTATACCCCGATTTACTGATAGTGAACGGGAAGAATAAAGATGAGCAATGGAGAATTCTTACTTGAATCGATCAAAATGAACTCTTCAAAATAAGTGCACATATGGGCCATGCCCATTTTAAATCTAAACATACTCATGGATACTACAACAATAATAATCGCAGGGGCCGTAGGATTGCTAATAGGCTTTGTAATTGCTAAATTCCTTGAAAAAGGGAAAGCTTCCAAAACACTAGCGAATGCAAAAAAAGAAGCCGCAATGCTTCTTAAAAACGCTGAAAGTGAAGGAGAGAATATCAAGAAGGATAAGATCTTCCAGGCCAAAGAAAAGTTTCTGGAATTAAAAGCGGAACATGAAAAAGTGATCATCAATAAGGATAAGAAGATTTCTGAATCCGAAAAGCGCACCAGGGATAAAGAATCCCAGGTTAGCAGTGAGTTAGCACGAAAAAAGAAGTTGAATGACCAAATGGAGGGTAAGATCAAAGATCTGGATCACAAGGTAGAATTATATGACAAAAAGCATTCTGAGCTTGAAAAATTACACAAGAACCAGGTACAGCAATTAGAGGTTATATCCGGACTATCCGCAGAGGATGCTACCGATCAACTTTTGGAATCACTGAAGGAGACAGCGAAAACTGAGGCGATGGCCTATATGCAGACCACGCTGGAAGAGGCAAAACTTACCGCTCAGCAGGAGGCTAAGAAAATAGTGATCAATACCATTCAGCGCATTGGAACTGAAGAAGCTGTTGAAAATTGCGTGTCAGTATTCAACTTGGAATCTGATGATGTGAAAGGGAGGATCATAGGTCGTGAAGGAAGAAACATCAGGGCTATTGAAGCTGCCACCGGTGTGGAGATCATAGTAGATGATACCCCGGAAGCTATTATCCTTTCCTGTTTCGATTCAGTGCGCAGGGAAGTAGCAAGGCTCTCTCTTCACAAGTTGGTAACAGATGGAAGAATTCATCCCGCGCGAATAGAGGAAGTGGTGCGTAAGACCGAAAAGCAAATAGAGCAGGAGATCGTTGAAATTGGGAAAAGAACAGTTATTGATCTGGGCATTCATGGATTGCATCCCGAATTGATCAAAGCGGTGGGGAGAATGAAATATCGTTCTTCTTATGGGCAAAACTTACTACAGCACTCACGGGAAGTTGCAAAACTTTGTGGCGTCATGGCAGCGGAATTAGGACTGAATCCAAAATTAGCCAAAAGAGCCGGACTCCTCCACGATATAGGAAAAGTACCTAATACTGAAACTGAAGTAGAAACTCCGCATGCCATCCTTGGTATGCAGTGGGCAGAGAAATACGGGGAGAAACCAGACGTGTGCAATGCCATTGGTGCTCACCATGATGAGATCGAAATGAAGACGCTTATCTCTCCAATTATTCAGGTGTGTGATGCTATTAGCGGCGCCAGACCGGGAGCCAGGAGACAGGTACTCGATTCCTACATACAACGACTCAAAGATCTTGAGGATATTGCCTTTGGATTCGGTGGGGTTCAAAAAGCCTATGCAATTCAGGCAGGAAGAGAGCTCCGGGTAATAGTGGAGAGCGAAAAGGTAAGTGATGAGAAAGCCGCACAATTATCCTTTGAGATCTCACAAAAGATTCAGACAGATATGACATATCCCGGGCAGGTAAAAGTAACTGTGATAAGGGAAACCCGGTCAGTGAACGTTGCCAAATAAGAAGAAGTTACAAGCAAAGCTCAAATTCCCAACTACGTTGTATAACTCTCTGAGGTTTTCCTAAGGATGCTCAATCCATCAGGAAGGTAAATGACAGAGAGGCAATATTTGCTGCTAAGCCGGAATTGCGCTCGTAGTGATCAAATTTCAGATCGATCTGCTTAAGGCCTATTTTCCAGATCCTCAGATTCGTAAAGATATCGGTATAAGTGATTCCCATTCCAAACTGGTTGGCGTTGTATTCTGAAAGGTCATAATCTGATGTATAAAAGATATCAGAAGAAAGATTTTCTTCATAAGCGGCAAAATAATCAGCCGCGGTTTGCGTATAATAGCGGTAGGAAGGGTACAGTGTAAAAGAGTCAGAGATCTTAACAGGTATTTCGAGGTTGGCAGTGTGTGAACGAATACCCCAGTCATCAGAATAATATCTGTAGTAGCTGCGAATAACCACAATTTCATTCAGATAGTAATTAAGTCGGCCTCCTAAGGCCACTTTCCATCTTGTTTCCGGAAGCCGTTCAATATCATCGGCCAATTGAAAGTTTTGGATAAAGGAATCTGCCACATCACCAAAATAAACACGCTGAAAGGGAGTAGAAAGTAATCCTTCTTGTAATACCAGATCGGCTATCAGGGCGCCCTGTAATTTCTTGCTGAGGATCTGAGAAAGGTTTACCCCCAGGGAATATGAATTTCGGTTCTCTTGGTCAAAAGCAGTGAACGACGGATCGTAATTTGGATTTCCACTTATTGTATTCACTGAAAAGAAGGGATCGTTGATTCCATCACCTCCGGATATAAAAGGGCGTAATTCTGTTGGGTATATAGCGTTCCATTTGTCGAGGTAAATATTGGTGTTGATCCCCAATTCTGTATTTTTTTCATTGAAGAGCCGCGTAAAACTACCACCAAGACCAAGCGAGAAATAATCGTATTCAGTGGCCACAGCAAGTTTTGCTGTCCAAATAGTATTACGGTCGTCCGAGTTATGGCTATACCCCAGGGTTAGATTGCTCCATATATCATTACCGGAAGCACCTGAGGAGGCCTGAAATGCATCTGCAGGACCAGAACCATCAAATGGGTTAACATTGCTCGAACTAGCCGAGGTATACGCAGAAATTCCCGCATCTACGGTTAAGACATCATCGTCATTCAAGGGGATAGATACCACAAAGGTTCCGGTAGCATCTGTCAGATCCTCTGTTCCAATACCACCGCTTACGGCTGCGTTGCTGCCATCTTGTGTATAGTAGCTGCTGAGGAAGGCAACTTCTGCTACTTCAAGAACCCTTTTTTTATAGGTTTCCTGAGCCTCCAGAGTATTAAGAGAGACTAATACAAGTGAACCTATGAGAATAAAATATAGTCTTTTCGGCTTCATTCCATTTAATTAATTACAGCCACAACCCCCACCTGTTTTGCCACCATTGGCACCTGCAGATGCTTCCCGGTACGAATGAAAGATGGTTAGGTTACGATCGCACTTCCTATCTGCCAAAACCATGTCCGGATCATTCAGGTATACCTTTTCGTATTCCTTTACTACAACGCAGGAACTAAATAATAGTAAGAAGACAGGGAACAGTATCACTTTTTTTATCATGTCTTTTGGATTTTTATATGCTCTGAGGTAATTATTCCTCCTTTATCATCTATTATAATACATTCTATCTGCGGCAGTTGATTGATCCGGTCTATCCCCACTTCGGTACCCATGACAAAAATAGCTGTGGCAAGGGCATCCGCTAATTCTGCGCTGGGAGCAAAAACCGTAGCGCTTATGATCCCTGAGGAAGGATAACCGCTTCTTGGATCTATGATATGGCTATAGCGAGTGCCGTTGAAACTGACATATTTTTCATAGTTCCCGGAGGTTACCACCGCACCTTCTTTTATGGGAAGTATTGCAAAGACCTTATGCTGGTTCAAAGGATTGGTAATGGCCACCTGCCATTCTTCACCATTGGGTTGTTTGCCCCAGGTATTCATATCCCCTGAAGCATTGATGATCCCGGCAATTACTCCCTGATCTATAAGAAGCGCTTTTGCTTTGTCTGCTGCATAGCCTTTACCTATACCCCCAAAACCTATTTTCATCCCTTTTTTTGCCAGGAATACGGTTTTTTGATCCTTGTCCATCAGAATATGCTGGTAACCTACTTTTTCAACAGAGTTGTGTATTTCTTCCTTTGTTGGCATTTGAGTCATACTCCCATCAAATATCCAGATCTTATCCATGGAAGCATAACTTATGTCAAAAGCCCCATCCGTTATTTTAGAGATCTCAAGAGCTCTGTTTATCAGATCGAATAATTCCGTAGAAACCTGTACCGGTTGAACGCCGGCATTCTGGTTAATTCTGGAGGTCTCAGAATAAGGATCCCAGGAAGAAATAAGTTTTTCAATTCTACGGATCTCATTCACAGCCAGATCAATATATCCGGCACCTACAGTTTCATCATTGGCCACTACGGTGATATCAAACTTACTGCCCATTAGTTTCAGGGTTTGGGTATAGGCCTCTTGTGAGCTAAGAGGGTTTGAAACACCTAAAACAATTAAGAAAAAAAGTATTCTATACATCCTCCGATCAGGATTTAAAGGATTCCAGAAGTGAAATATACTCAGTAGGATCCATTTTTTTATAGCTTGTTGTCCCTAAAACCTCCCCATCTTTATTCATAACCACTACATAAGGAAAATAACCGTTTTGATTGTACTTTTCGGCTAGTGCGTTATTTTTTTCTTGTTGTTCTACTGTGAGAGCGTTCGCTTTCTTTTTGGGAAAATCTGCCTTTAGCATCACAAAATGTTGCCGGGCATATGCCTTAAATTTGTCAGTACTCCAAATCTCACGATCTAATTTTATGCAAGGTGCACACCAGTCCGATCCCTGAAAGACCAGGACAATAGGCAGATCATGCACCGAAGCCAGTTTTTGGGCCGTTGTAAGATCTGTTTGCCATTCCTGGGACGTGGCAGGTAGCAATAGAAACAAGAAGTATCCGGTGAGCAATAAACGCTTCATTTTCTGAAAGTATACCTTGTTAACGCAGCATTCAAATACTTGGTATCTTCAGCCGGGAGTTTTTGGGATTTCTTCCGGAAATAGTTCCAATTTTATGGGTGATCAACTTCAAAGCATTTAATTGCCCAGGTGTTTTTGGTAGAAATTCCATACTTCATGGGCAACATCGCGGCCTAGTTGTAATCCGGCAACGTTGTCTGCCTGGATATGATATCCACCCATAACACGGGAGATACCTGCCATTTCTGCTGTTTCAGTAAAGGTTGGAAATTCGAGGACCACAGTATCACCTAAATTGTCCGGTTCTGTGAGGGCTCCTGCAACCATGGTCACCTTTTCTC
Source organism: Eudoraea sp. (assembly GCA_013042125.1). Taxonomy (GTDB): domain Bacteria; phylum Bacteroidota; class Bacteroidia; order Flavobacteriales; family Flavobacteriaceae; genus Muriicola. The sequence continues at coordinate 67 of JABDQS010000203.1, read as the reverse complement.
CAAAATGGTCATTTCCTGTCCATAATTTTAAGGCTTCCCCGCAACCCCCGCTGATGGTACTATGGCC
>JABDQS010000195.1 GCA_013042125.1 Eudoraea sp. | reverse complement strand
CTCCCCGCCATAGCGGCTCCAATGTTCCTGATCTCAGGGCCACAATTGGTGATAGAGTGTTGTAAAAATGGTATTGTAGGCACCTTTCCGGCCCTCAACCAGCGCAGCAGTGAGGGTTTTGAAGAGTGGTTAGTTGAGATAAAGGAAGCCCTTTCCTCATATGAGAAGGAAACCGGGAAAAAATGTGCCCCATATGGAGTGAACCTAATTGTACATCCAACAAATCCGCGGTTGGAGGCAGATATTAAGCTCTGCATTAAACATAAAGTGCCTATCATCATTACCTCATTGGGAGCCGTATCTCAAGTGGTCAATGCCATTCACAGTTATGGGGGTCTGGTGTTTCATGATATCATTAAAAAGCGCCATGCACAAAAAGCAGCTGAAGCCGGGGTAGACGGACTCATTTTGGTAGCCGCAGGTGCTGGCGGACACGCAGGGACTATCAATCCAATGACATTAGTAGCAGAGGTTAAAAAATTCTTTCATAAAACCGTCATCCTATCTGGTTGTATTTCCACGGGACGCGATATTGCATCAGCCATGCAAATGGGTGCCGACCTCGCCTACATGGGTACACGCTTCATAAACACAAAAGAAAGTAAAGCGCCCGAGGAATATCGGCAAATGATCATTAAGGCAGGGGCTAGTGATGTGGTCTATACGGCAGCTATCTCGGGGGTACACGCAAATTTCCTGGGTGCAAGCCTACAGGCTGCAGGGATCACTGAAGCAGATCTTAAAAAGGACACCAAAGTAGACTTTGGGAAGGAATTAGATACCGAGGCCAAGGCCTGGAAAACGATCTGGTCTGCCGGACAAGGTGTGGCCACCGTGGAAGATGTTTTATCTGTGGCCGACCTGGTAACACATTTAAAAGAGGAATTTAAAGTTGCGATTGAAGAACAAAATGCACTACTCAATACCTATCCTAAATAACTTCCGGATAATTTCATAAACCCATGTCAGTACTAACATCCGATTACAATCCTCCCTTGCTGTTTAGGAATGGGCATGTGTCTACAGTATACTACGGACTATTCCGAAAGATCCTGGATCTGGAGCAAGAACGTGAACGCCTGGAATTATCAGATGGCGATTTCCTTGATCTGGACTGGAGTTATGCGAATACTCCTGCTACAAAAGTGGTGATCTTGCTTCATGGCCTTGAGGGTCACGGTCAACGTCCATACATAACCGGAAGTGCCAAATATTTCAATAACGCAGGTTACGATTGTTGTGCAGTGAATTTCAGAGGCTGCAGCGGAGAACCTAATCGCCTTTACAGATCCTACCATTCCGGCGCAACAGAAGATCTTGTTGCCGTGGTAAGACATCTGCTTGGCAGTAAAGATTATAAAGATATTTATATCAAAGGCTTTAGCCTGGGTGGCAACATGGCCCTAAAATACGCAGGTGAAGGCAGGCAGATCCCTGAGGAAATAAAGGGTATAGTTGCAGTATCTGCTCCATGTGACCTGTATAGTTCGTTACGGGCGCTATCAACCTGGAAAAATATCCCGTATGCCCGCCGGTTTCGCAAGCATTTAGTGGCCAAATTGAGGGCCAAACAACCTATGTTTCCGGAATTGCTGCCAAATAGTGAAATAGACAGAATAAAAACCCTTAAAGATTTTGACGATATCTATACCAGCAGGGCGCATGGTTTTGTGGATGCCCTTGATTATTACGCACAATGTAGCTCGCTTCAATTCTTACCGGAAATTAAGATACCCAGCCTTATAATTAATGCTAAAAATGATTCATTTCTGGGTCCAGAATGCTATCCTTACAAAGAGGCTGCCGCTAATAAAGATCTTTTTCTGGAGGTGCCTAATTACGGTGGCCATGTTGGCTTTTATGATGTGCAAAATATCGCGTATACAGAAAAAAGAGCATTAAATTTCTTAGAGAAAAAATAGCATGGCGCTATTTTCTTATATTAGTAGACTGAAAAACAACGATCATATGAAAAAATTACTGCTAATAGCAGCCTTAGGAAGTTTTGCACTAAGCTGTGGCGAGAAAAAAGAAGAAAAAAAAGAAGGATTTGAAATGAACCGTACCAAGACGGTTGAAACAAAAGCCAGCACCTCTGAAGGAGTACCGGTGGATATGAACAACAAAGGGGTGGGGCCTATTACTTCAGTTACCTTTGATG
>JABDQS010000192.1 GCA_013042125.1 Eudoraea sp. | reverse complement strand
GAGTGGCCAAAATTTATCCGGGGGATGAATTTAATGAGGAGCCACTTGCTCTGCCTTAGCAGCTACGCTAATGCGAGGCCGGTGCGGTGGCATTTAAAACTGGGGTTGACCCACCCTGCCTTCCGCCTGCCTTCCGAAGTCTCTCACGGAGGACAGGCAGGCATGATCGCTTTGCTCGTTGGACCCAGCGATCCCGAGCTGCAAATCAAAAAGGGGATGCTGACGCATCCTGAATTCAGTCGCTCTCAAAAACAAAAAGCGAGCTGTTTGTTTTAGCTCGCTTTGAATTCTGTGATCTTTTTGATTTGCTAGTGACCTGGCTGGGGCTCGAACCCAGGACCCTCTCCTTAAAAGGGAGATGCTCTACCAACTGAGCTACCAGGTCAGGATGTTTATGGTCATTCTCGTCAGGAACCTCACAGGTACTCCTTAAGAGGGTGCAAATATACTATCTATAATTTATTTTTCAAGACCGAGAGGGTAGAAATTTATTTTTTTTTGAATATCCCGGTAATTGCGCCATTTTTACCAAAAAATAATAAAATGATCATTGTCCTTGTGGGCTATATGGGTAGTGGAAAATCGGTTGTCGGGAAGCTTCTTGCACAGTCATTGGAGCTAACTTTTATTGATCTTGATGAATACATTGAAAGTGAATTGCAACAAAGTATCTCACAAGTATTTGCGGAGAAAGGAGAGATATTTTTTCGAAAGAAAGAACACGAATCCCTCCAGAAAGTACTTCAAGAACATGATGATCTTGTGCTGGCAACGGGTGGCGGAACCCCATGTTACTCCGGGAACATGGATTTCTTGCTGAAGAAAACCTCTAATGTTTTCTATTTACAGGTATCGGTGCCTGAATTGACCAAAAGACTTTCAAAAGAGAAACAACACAGACCTGTTATCAGCCATATAAGTGATGATTCGCTACCGGAATATATCGGTAAACATCTCTTTGAACGTACTCCTTTTTATATGCTGGCAAATCACACCATACAGTGTGATGGAAAATCAATAAAGGAACTGCTAAAAGAAATAGAGAACAAGCTAGTCTAGAAAAACCTGATCTTTTTTAGGCTGGAAACGCACATGAACATGCTCCTGAAGTGATGTGGAAAGAGAGATGCCTTTATAATCTGCCTTTACCGGATATCTCTTGTGATTCCGATTAACCAGCACAGCGGTCTTGAGCTGTTTTAACGGTGTTTTTAGGAAATGGTGCACCCCATAGATCAAAGTAGAACCCGAATTCAGTACATCATCTACAAGGACTATTGATCCATTTTTATATTCATCCTCAGGAATTGATGTAGTAACCCCACTTTTCAGAGGATTTTTCTTGTCCATACTAACCTTACACAATTGGATCTCAGCCTCCGTGATCTTCTTTAACACTCTTTGGATCTTCTTGGCGAAATCTAATCCGCTCCCTTCGATACCGGCAATAATGATCCTTTTCTCATCTACATTGGCTTCCAATATCTGATAAGCTATGCGCCGGATGATATGTTCAATTTGATGGTGATTAAGAATTTTATTTTCCATAGCTCAGTCAGATTTCTTCTCAAAGATAAAAAAGAGTTCGGTTCCCTGTCTGGGTGGGATGGAATTATAGGCACGTTCTAATTTCCTGATATGAAAATACTTTGTAAAAAGTGATCTGTACATATCCAGATTCCCACCAAAAGGAGGTCCCTGATCTGTTAGAGGGAAATCAAAAAAAAGTCCCGCTAAACATCCACCTTCTTTTAAAAGTTCCCTCATTTTTTGCGCATATCGTTCCCTGTATTTGGGTAATAGGGCACAGAAAAAGGTTTGTTCCAGTATGAGATCAAAGTCATTTAGTTCCAGATCAAAAAAGTCGCCAACCAGCAACTGGTTTTTGGGAAACTCCGGGTACTTCTTATTAAAGTCGGACAAGGGTTTTTCACTGATATCAAGTGCATAGACAGATTTAAAACCTTGCTCATGTAAGTAACCTACTTCATATCCGTTTCCTGCACCCGGCACCAGTATTTTTAGATCCTTAGTTGGTAACTGATCTATGAACTCCTTCATGGGTGTTGAGATGTTTCCGACATCCCAGCCTAATCTATTTTCCAAATATCGTTGATCCCAATAGCTTTTACTCCCCTTCATCCAGATAATCATCAATGGTTCGTCTGTCTTTTTTGGTGGGCCTTCCGGTGCCTTTCTTTCGGTAGTATTCTTTGGCGAGTTTTTGAACCTCCTGATGTTGTAATGCTTCCTCAGGGGTGGTATCTACACGGTATAAACCAACAATTTTGGCCCCAACTCTGCTATCCGGGATCTCCAGTACCGTACATTGATAATGGATCTGATTCTTTCTCACAATTAATTTATCTGTAGGGAAGACCTCCCTGGAAGGTTTTACTACCTGCTCATTGATCCGAATATGACCTTTCTTGCAGGCTTCAGATGCCTGGTTCCTGGTCTTGTAATAGCGGGTGCACCATAAGTACTTATCTATACGCATAAACAAACTAAATTCTTTGTTAAGGTCTTGAACAAAAATAGGGGAAAATTGTATCTTGCGGGCGTTAAAAGAAAAGCTATGCAAATGAGAAAAGTCGTTCTTGCAATGACGGTGTTTGTTTTTATTCTGTCTTGTGGAAATGATGACGGTCCGGATGTAGATCTGATCCCACCTCAACTATTAAGTGATGTGGTAGTTGAAGATGAAGAGGCCCTCCAGGCCTATTTGCAAACTCATTTCTATAATTATGAGGACTTTGAGAACCCTCCTGCCGATTTCGATTTTCAAGTTCTATTAGACACCATAGCAGGTGTCAACAGTGATAAGCGGCCTCTTGCACAGGATGTTGAATCGATTACGATTGAGGTGTCATCCGAAGATTTCGACCTCGATGATAATGAGACCATACCACATACAATGTATTATCTCATAGCTCGTCAAGGCGAAGGTGGAATGCCTACCTCCGCAGATTCGACCTATATTCGTTATGAAGGGTCTTTGTTAAATGGAAATCTATTTGATGGTACATCTGATTATACCTGGCAATATTTACCGTTTTTCCTTCGAGGTTATTCTCAGGGGATATCAAAATTCAGAGTAGGTGATGCTATTGTAGAGAACCCGGATGGCACTACGGAAATATCCAATGGTGGGGTAGGAATTATATTCCTCCCTTCCGGATTGGCCTATTTCAATGGTAGTTCTACCGGAATTCCGTCGTATTCACCATTGATCTTTAAGATCTCAACAGGACTCTATATTCCAGACACGGATTATGACGGAGATGGTATCCCTTCCATAATGGAGGATCTGAACGGCGATGGTGATGTAACAAATGACAACACGGATCTGGAGCAGGAAGAAGCTATAAGATCACCCGCATTCCCAAACCACCTGGATCCTGATGATGATGAAGATGGAATCCTTACCAGAGATGAAATAATCATTGATGATCAGGGCAACATAAGTTTTCCGGATGATGATAATGATGGGATCCCAAATTATCTGGACCGGGATAGTTGATCGTTTATAACAATAAAAAAAGCCCTGAAATTTTCAGGGCTTTTTGGTTCCTATAGTTTTAAAGAGAAACTTAAGATAAGCTGATCTGGTCTTGTATCGATCCTGCTTTCTCCAACCGATGGGAGATTGGTATTTATAAATGTTGCTTCGTTCTCGCTAAAACCACGTTCATAGCGAAGATCCACGCCAAACTTTCCCAGGTTGATCGCCGCACCAATATTCAAACCAACGGTGAAATCATTTTTAATATCACCAATTGTGATGCCATCATACTCTGTGTCCAGAATATATTGAAATGCAGGACCGGCAAAAACATGCAATGGACCAATGACCTTAGCCCCTATCAATAAGGGCAGGTCTAGCTTTTGCATTTTAAAATCGTCATTATCGTAATCAGATTTGGTGCTGGTATAGACCAGTTCCGGTCGCAGATAAATGTCATTGCCTATCTGGCCAAAAAAACCAATATGGTACCCTACGTTTCTACTGGGATCCTCTGCTGCCGCACTGGCAGATTCAAAATAATCTCCATTTGCATTGTAGTTGAGACCTGCTTTCACGCCAAATTTTGAATCGGATTGGGCAAAAGAAATTGCGGTAAAGGCAGCAAAAGCCACCATAAGAAGTGTTTTTTTCATAATGTGTTCTTTTTAAGACATAAACCTGATATCAAGAATGATACCGAAGCCTACTTTTTTCTTTCTAACACCTGAGAAACGGCCTTCTCTATGGCTTTATTGTCTAATCCGTATTTTTTCATCAATTGGTCTGCAGTTCCACTTTCTCCGAAAGTATCCCTGGTGGCCACAAATTCTTGTGGAGCCGGGTAGTGTTGCGTAAGTGTGCGTGCTACACTTTCACCCAGACCTCCTAAAAAGTTATGTTCCTCGGCAGTTACAACACAGCCTGTTTTTCGGATTGAATCTAGTAAGGTTTTCTCATCCAGCGGTTTTATGGTGTGGATGTTAATTACCTCCGCAGAGATGCCCCGGGTCTCCAGCGCCTCGGCAGCCACCAAAGCTTCCCAAACAAGGTGTCCTGTTGCTGCAATAGTAACATCTGTACCTTCACTTAGTATAACAGCTTTTCCGATCTCAAAATCTTGGTCCGGAGCTGTAAAATTTGGCACTTTTGGTCTTCCAAAACGAAGGTATACCGGCCCTTTATGTTCTGCTATGGCCAGCGTAGCAGCTTTTGTTTGATTAAAGTCACATGTATTGATCACCGTCATTCCGGGTAGCATCTTCATCATCCCGATATCTTCCAGGATCTGATGTGTAGCCCCGTCCTCACCAAGTGTAAGTCCGGCATGCGAGGCACATATCTTTACATTTTTCCCAGAATACGCAATAGATTGCCTTATCTGATCGTAAACCCTGCCTGTTGAGAAATTCGCAAAGGTTCCTGTAAATGGGATATATCCTCCAACGGTAAGTCCGGCAGCGATCCCCATCATATTCGCTTCAGCGATCCCTACCTGAAAGAATCGTTCAGGATTTTCTTCGATGAACTGTTCTATTTTTAATGAGCCCACAAGATCGGCACAAAGGGCCACTACTTTTGGATTAGATCTTCCCAGTTCGGTCATACCTGCACCATAACCGCTTCTAGTATCTTTTTTTCCTTGATCGATATATTTTTTCATGTAGTAGTCTAAATAATTGTATTAATAATCCCCAAGGGTTTCAGTGTTTTGGGCCAATGCGGTTGCAAGTTGTTCATCATTGGGAGCTTTACCATGCCATGCATGGGTATGCATCATAAAATCTACTCCATGACCCATGACTGTATGCATAATAATGCATACGGGTTTTCCTTTTCCGGTCCTGCTTTTAGCTTCCTTCATGGTTTTGATGATCGCATCGACATTGTTCCCTTCCTTAAGTTCAATCACATCCCATCCAAAAACCTTAAACTTGGCACCGAGATCGCCAAGAGACATCACGTCTTCGGTAGCACCATCGATCTGCTGTCCATTCCTATCTATTGTGGCGATAAGATTGTCTACTTTTTTACTGCCGGCATACATAATGGCTTCCCAATTCTGACCTTCCTGCAGTTCCCCGTCACCGTGAAGACTATAAATAAGATGATCATCTGCATTGAGTTTTTTTGCCAGCGCTGCACCTATCGCAACAGACATTCCCTGGCCTAGTGATCCGGACGAAATTCGTACTCCGGGCAATCCTTCATGCGTCGTTGGATGACCCTGTAGCCGGGAATCCAGTAATCTGAAGGTATTTAATTCCTCTATTGGAAAATATCCTTTGCGTGCCAGGACACTGTAATAGACCGGAGAGATGTGCCCGTTGGAAAGGAAAAAAATATCCTCCCCAATTCCATCCATAGAGAAGGTTCTCTTCTGTTCCATAACCTCGTAGTAGAGAGCCACAAAAAATTCTGTACATCCCAGCGACCCCCCGGGATGTCCTGAGTTTACCTTGTGTACCATGCGCACAATATCTCTGCGCACCTGAACAACTATTTCTTCTAGTTCCTGCAATGTTGGCATAAGTTTTTTCTTGATTTTCGAGCCAAAAGTAACCGCAATCTTTGGCTTGAACAAAACGAGTTATTATATTTTATCAACCAGTATACGGCCTTTGAACTTTATTTTTTTGTTAAGGAAAATCTATACTGTGTTACCTATCTTTGCGTACTCAATAAGCTACTTGCAATTCTCGCTACTACATACAGATCCAACTACTAAGGCAAGGGCCGGTGAAATGGTCACCGACCATGGTGTTATTAAAACCCCCATATTTATGCCGGTGGGAACAGTAGCCTCAGTTAAAGGAATCCATCAGAAAGAATTGCGCGAGGAAATAGATCCTGATATCATCCTTGGGAATACCTATCATTTGTATTTAAGGCCCACAACAGAAATTATCCGAAAAGCCGGTGGCTTGCATGCTTTTATGGGTTGGGATCGCAATATTTTAACGGATAGCGGTGGCTATCAGGTGTATTCTCTTTCAGCAAACAGGAAGATAAAGGAAGAAGGTGTTAAGTTCAAATCGCATATTGATGGTTCCTCACATATGTTTACTCCGGAGAATGTGATGGAAATTCAAAGGACCATAGGAGCTGATATTATTATGGCTTTCGATGAATGTACGCCATATCCTTGCGAATATGACTATGCGAAAAGATCTATGCATATGACCCATAGATGGTTAGATCGTTGTATAGAACATCTGAATAAGACCCCTGATCTATATGGATATTCACAGACGTTTTTCCCTATAGTGCAGGGATCCACTTTTAAAGATCTCAGAAAACAGTCGGCCGAATATATAGCCGGAGTAGGAGCGGAAGGGAATGCCATTGGGGGCCTGTCTGTTGGAGAACCCGCAGAAGAGATGTATGCCATGACCGAGGTGGTCTGCGATATTTTACCTGAGGATAAGCCCAGATATTTGATGGGGGTAGGTACTCCGATCAATATTTTGGAGAACATTGCATTGGGGATCGATATGTTCGATTGTGTGATGCCTACCCGAAATGGACGTAACGGAATGTTATTTACGGCTCAAGGAACCATCAATATCAAAAATAAAAAATGGGAAGATGATTTTTCACCAATAGACGAACATGGACCAACCTTCGTAGACAGAGAATACACGAAGGCCTATCTTCGACATCTCTTTGCTGCTAATGAATATTTAGGAAGGCAGATCGCCAGTATTCATAATCTGGGATTTTATCTATGGTTGGTGCGAGAAGCGAGAAATCATATTTTAGCGGGAGATTTTGGTGCATGGAAAACAATGATGGTAAAACAAATGGATAAACGCTTGTAATGCTAAAGATTCTGGATTGGTTTATTTTGAAGCGATATCTCTTCACTTTCGGGATGATGCTTCTTTTATTTGTACCCATCGGGATTATGCTTAATCTGGCGGAACAGATAGGGAAAATGATAGATAACGAGGCTCCTTTAAATGAGATCCTCATCTATTATATGAATTTTACAATTTACATTGGGAACCTGCTGTTCCCGATCTTCCTATTTCTATCTATCATCTTTTTCACATCCAAGTTGGCCAATAACACGGAGATCGTGGCAATCTTAAGCTCGGGGGTCTCTTATGGCCGGTTCTTGCGTCCGTATTGGATCGGGGCCTCCATGGTAGCTGTTCTTATGTTCTTTATGAGCATGTTTATAGTACCTAATGCCAGTGTAGGTTATCATGAATTTAAATTCAAATATCTGAAAAGGGGCAAACAAGACCGCGTAACCAGCAATATCTATAATCAGCTGAACGAGAACGACTTTATCTATGTAAGTAGTTTTGATCCAGATCGCCAAATAGGCTATAACTTCACTTTTGAGCATTTTAATGATAGCAACCAGCTTGAAGAAAAAATAAGCGCCGGTAACATTAGATGGGTGTCAAAAGACAGCGTATACAGGCTTACTAGTTATACAAATAGAAAGTTGGTGGATAATGAAGAAATAGTGGTCACTAAAAGGAGGCTCGACACTATTTTTAACTTTAAAATTGATGATCTGACACCGGTTTCTTATGTGGCCGAGACGAAAAACCTCTTTGAACTGAATAAGTTTATTAATGTTCAGCGAAATAAGGGTGCCTCCAACATCAATACCTATATATTAGTAAAGTACAAGCGATGGGCCTTACCAATAACAGCTTTTATTCTCACTTTTATAGGAGTGGCAGTATCCTCAGTAAAACGCAGGGGGGGTATGGGAATCAATCTGGCCTTTGGTATTGGGGTGGCTTTTATCTACATCTTTTTCGATAAGGTATTTGGCACGCTTGCAGAGCAATCTGGCTTTTCTCCATTACTGGCTGTGGTTATCCCAAACCTTGCATTTGGTGTACTAGGTTTCTACCTTCTGCAAAATGCAAAACGATAACCTAAAGAATTACCTGCTCCTTCACCTCATTGTCTTCATCTGGGGATTTACGGCGGTATTAGGAAAATTAATAAGCATTGATGCCTTACCACTTGTATGGTATCGGATGTTTTTAGCTGTAATTTTTATTCTGATCTATATACTGATCAAAAAATTCACATTAAAAGTTTCTCCAAAGACACTGCTGATTTTAATAATTGCAGGGATCACCATTGCATTACATTGGATAACTTTTTTTAGTGCGATCAAAGTATCTAATGTTTCAGTGGCTTTGGCCACTATGGCTACCGGGGCATTTTTCGGATCTCTCCTGGAACCGCTGTGGTACGGTAGAAAGATCATTGGTTATGAGGTTGTTTTTGGTTTAGTAGTGATCATAGGGCTATACTTTATTTTTAATGTCAGTACAGAATATACCCTTGGGATCATTCTCGCGCTAATATCGGCCCTGTTAGGTGCTGTATTCACTCTTATCAATGGACAGTTGATAAAGACCCACAAACCCTCAATCATAGGTTTTTATGAACTTTTTAGTGGCGCGCTTTTTATTACTATCTACATACTTTTTCAGACCGGCTTTAGTTGGGAGTTCTTTGATTTGAGTGGTTCAGATTGGGGATATTTGCTGATACTCGCCTCCATATGTACGGCCTATGCTTTTATAGCCTCGGTAAAGATCATGAGATTCATTAGTCCATATACAGTTTTACTTACTGTAAATTTAGAACCGGTATATGGAATTCTTCTAGCTTTTGCCATTTTTGGTGAGAGCGAAAAAATGAACACTATTTTTTATGTAGGGGCTCTAATAATTTTACTCACAGTAGTAGCTAATGGTATTCTGAAGAATCGTGAGCGATTAAAAAGAACGGGGTAACCAGAATGGTTCCCAAAATATTTTATATTTGTGAGCTTAATTGAACGAAACAAACACTAGATGGAATATTTGGATTTTGAACTTCCCATAAAGGAGTTGGAGGAACAATTGGAGAAATGTCAGGTCATAGGGGAGGAGAGCGATGTGGATGTTACAGAGACTTGTAAACAGATCGAAAAAAAGCTCTCTGAAACCCGTAAATCGATCTATAAAAATCTTACAGCCTGGCAACGGGTGCAATTGTCCAGACATCCCAACAGGCCATATACCCTAGATTATATCAGGGCGATCTGTGGAGACACTTTTCTGGAACTACATGGGGATAGAAATGTGAAGGACGATAAAGCTATGATCGGTGGCTTGGGTAAGATCGGTGATCAGAGCTATATGTTTATTGGCCAGCAAAAAGGATTTAACACCAAGACCAGACAATTTAGGAATTTTGGAATGGCAAACCCGGAAGGTTACCGAAAAGCACTCAGATTGATGAAGTCTGCTGAAAAATTTGGGATCCCGGTAGTTAGCCTGATAGATACACCAGGGGCCTATCCGGGGATTGAAGCTGAAGAACGTGGGCAGGGAGAGGCCATTGCAAGGAATATACTTGAAATGACCCGTTTAAAAGTACCGATCATCGTAGTTATAATTGGTGAGGGTGCGTCCGGAGGTGCCTTGGGGATCGGTGTTGGTGATAAGGTATTGATGCTGGAAAATACATGGTATTCTGTGATCTCGCCAGAATCTTGTTCTTCAATACTCTGGAGGAGTTGGGAATATAAGGAGATCGCCGCTGATGCATTGAAACTTACTGCCACCGACATGAAAAGGTTAAAAATCATTGACGAGATTGTAAAAGAACCAGAAGGTGGAGCACATTCTAACAGAACCAAGACATTTGACATCGTCAAAAACAAAATTTCCAAGCATTACGAAGAGCTCAAAAAGTTATCACCAAAGGAACTGGTTAAAATGCGAATGGAGAAATATGCCGATATGGGCGTTTTTAGCGGGTAAAGCGCTGGGTTAAAAGCTTAAACGAAAACCGAAGTTATTCCACTTCGGTTTTTTTACGTTATCAACACAAATTCGTAACTTATCAACAAGCTAAATGTTGATGAACAGTTAATATCCGTATTCCAATTTTTAATCTTAACTTAAGGTTAATGCATACTTTAGCAGCTATGGAGAAACCAAGCCCGGTTATTGGTCATAAAATAGGGAAATCTACCCTGATCAACCTTGAAAAAGGAAAAATACCACCTCAAGCGGTTGATTTAGAGGAGGTTGTGCTTGGCGCCATGATGATCGACAAGAAAGGAGTAGATGAGGTAATTGACATTTTACATCCTGATGTCTTCTATAAGGACGCACATAGATTTATCTATGAAGCGATCTTCAAATTGTTTGAAACCTCAGAGCCGGTGGATTTATTAACCGTTTCTGCCCAATTACGCAAGGAAGGAAAATTAGATCAGATAGGAGGTGATTTTTACCTGATCAAACTCACTCAGAAAGTAGCAAGTTCCGCCCATATTGAGTTTCATGCCCGCATCATCCTGCAAAAATATATTCAGCGTAGTTTAATTAAGATTTCAAGTGAGATCATTGAAGATGCTTATAATGAGTCTACTGATGTTTTTGATCTCTTAGACAATGCAGAAGCAAAATTGTATGAGGTTACCCAAGGGAACCTAAAACGCTCTGCAGAAACTGCTCAAAATTTGGTGATTCAGGCCAAGAAAAAAATAGAGGAAATATCAAATAAAGACGGATTGAGTGGAATTCCTTCCGGGTTTGATAAGGTGGACAGGTTAACCTCAGGATGGCAACCGAGTGACCTGGTGATCATTGCCGCAAGACCGGGGATGGGGAAAACTGCCTTAACGCTTTCTATGGCAAGGAACATGGCAGTGAATTCTAATATTCCGGTGGCCTTCTTTTCCCTGGAAATGTCTTCAGTACAATTGATCACTCGTCTTATTTCTTCAGAAACGGGCCTGTCATCCGAAAAACTACGTACCGGAAGATTGGAAAAGCACGAATGGGAGCAATTGAATGTTAAAGTAAAAGCCTTAGAATCCGCTCCATTGTTTATTGACGATACGCCTTCATTATCAATTTTTGATCTAAGGGCAAAGGCAAGACGATTAGCCTCACAGCACAAGATAAAGCTCATAGTATTGGATTATTTACAACTTATGACCTCAGGCGGAAGTCAGAAAGGAGGGAACAGGGAACAGGAAATATCTATGATCTCACGAAATCTAAAGGCCCTTGCCAAGGAGCTTAATATCCCTGTGATTGCTCTTTCACAGCTATCACGGGCGGTGGAAACACGTGGGGGGAGTAAACGACCCATTCTTTCAGACCTGAGGGAATCTGGTGCAATTGAGCAGGATGCGGATATTGTTTCATTTATTTACAGGCCCGAATACTACAAAATAGATGAGTGGGATGACGAAGAACGTACGCCAACCCAGGGCCAAGCCGAGTTCATTGTTGCCAAGCACAGAAATGGAGGCTTAGATAATATTAGGTTAAAGTTCATTGGACAACTAGGTAAATTTGATAACTTGGATGACTTTGATTCCCCCTTCGAATTTCAGTCAAAAATGAATGCCGATGGGGATAATCCGTTTATTACTAAAAATCTTCCCAACGCAGATGAAGCCTTTGGAAGTTCAATGAACGACAATCCAGATCTAGACCCCGATGACAACGAAGTCCCATTTTAAGATTAGAAGACCGGCATTTGCGATCTCAATACCTTTTCTTTTTACTTTTTTAAAAAAGCATTACCTAATATTAGTTGCGCTCCTTTTCTGTAGTTTTTCCTCTATGGCAAGCATGATCCTGATCCCAATGGATGCGGAAAGTCAGGAAAACCATTTGAAAGCCTATGGGATCACCTTCTGGATCCTTACGAAGGAGCAAAAGGTACAATGGTTGCTGAATTACCGTGGGGGCTCATTTTTATTGCCAGATGGAGAGGCAATTAGAAGTGAATGTCAAATAAGAGGCGTTTCGTATGAAGTGCTCTCTGATGCACAGGCCGAGGCTATATTAGATGCCATAGCCAGTCCTTCGCAAAACCAGGAGGCAGTTATCCTGGAAAAAGCACCTAAAATAGCGGTCTATAGCCCTAAAGAAAATCAACCCTGGGATGATGCTGTTACAATGGTCTTGACCTATGCTGAAATACCCTATGTTACTGTATATGATGAAGAGGTATTAGATGATAAGCTGGCTCTTTATGATTGGTTGCACCTGCATCATGAGGACTTTACCGGGCAGTATGGTAAATTTTACCAAGCCTATCGTTCACAGCCCTGGTATATTGAAGGGAAACTCAATGCTGAGGCCCTGGCCTCCAAACTGGGGTATTCTAAAGTATCTGAAGAGAAGGGAGCGGTGGCGTTAAAGATCAGAAATTATGTAATAGGTGGCGGATTTATGTTTGCCATGTGTTCGGCTACAGATAGTTTTGATATTGCCCTGGCGGCACAAGGAGTAGATATTTGTGAACCCATGTTCGATGGGGATCCTTCGGAACCTAATTACCAGAGCAAATTGAATTTTGGAAACACCTTTGCCTTTGAGAACTTCAGCCTGGAAAGAAATCCGTTGCGGTACGAGTTCTCTTCCATAGATATGACCAATAAGCGACGCAGCGTACCCCGGGAGTCGGATTATTTTTCCCTGATGGATTTCTCTGCCAAATGGGATCCCGTTCCTACAATGCTATGTCAGAACCATACCTCTTTGGTAAAAGGATTTATGGGTCAAACCACTTCTTTTGAAAGGAGTGAAATAAAGCCCATTGTGCTGGTGTTGGGGGAAAACAAACTCAACGGAGAGGCGCGGTATATTCATGGCATTAAAGGAAAAGGATTTTTTACCTTTTACGGGGGGCACGATCCTGAAGATTACCAACACCGGGTTGGAGATCCAAAGACCGAACTCGAATTACATCCAAACTCCCCGGGATATCGACTTATTTTAAATAATGTGCTGTTTCCTGCTGCGCGTAAAAAGAAACAAAAGACCTAAGAAAGGCTCTTCAGCAAATTTTCAAGAATGTTTTCCACGCCAAACTGGTCATTGCTGTCTGTATGGTATTTAGCGGCTTTCAACACATTAGGATGGGCGTTGGCCATGGCAAAGCTGTAATCTGAAAGGGCCATCATCTCCAGATCGTTGTTATAATCACCGAAAACAAGAGTTTCATCGGGTCCAATACCCAATTGGCTCTGTATCTTTTGCAGGGCATACCCTTTATGGGCATTTGGATGGGAAATATCTACCCAATGTTGACCGCTGATCTTTACCATAAGTTTTTGTTCAAAGGGTGCAACAAGAGGATAGATAAACTTCTCCGAACTTTCAAAATGGTAAACAGCAACTTTCATGACCTCTTCTTTAAAGTTGTGCAGGTCATCAATGATCTCAAATTCGGTATAGTACTCCTTTAAGATCCTGATAAAATCTTCTGAATGTCCTGAAATAAAAGCATTATCCCTGGCGCATAGAACCGGGTGTACTTGGTCAGAGCCTTTCAGGGAATCCAGAATAGTATTTGTTATGGTTCCATTAAGTGGTGTTGAAATGATCTCTCTATCTGCATACATGGCAAGTCCGCCGTTTTCTGCTATTATATAGATCTCATCTTTGATGGGTTGTAATTTAGAAACAATACTAGTATACTGCCTGCCACTTGCCGCAGCAAAT
>JABDQS010000191.1 GCA_013042125.1 Eudoraea sp. | reverse complement strand
GAAATAGTACCACCTGTACCGCTGCACGCTATCAAATGTGTGATCTGACCGTTGGTCTGATTCCAAATTTCAGGTCCTGTAGTATGGTAATGCGCTTCAATGTTCAATTCATTGAAGTATTGATTTATATAGATAGAATTCTCTGTTTCCTGATGTAAACGCTTAGCTACCTCATAGTAAGACCTCGGATCATCTGCACTGACGTGCGCCGGACATACATACACCTGCGCTCCCATTGAGCGAAGCATGTCTATCTTATCCTGAGATGATTTTGAGCTTACAGCAAGGATACATTCGTATCCTTTAACGATACTCACCATGGCAATACTAAAGCCGGTATTCCCGGAGGTAGTCTCAATAATTGTACTCCCCTTCTTCAGGATCCCCTTGCGTTCTGCCTCTTCAATAATATGAGCAGCTATCCTGTCCTTAGCAGAATGTCCCGGATTAAAGGCTTCCATCTTGGCATAAAAATTCCCCGAAAGATTTTTGGTGATAGTGTTCAACTTCACCAGCGGGGTATTTCCAATAAGATCAAGGATGGAGTTATGGGCGTTAATCGATTGTTCCATATGGTTTGGTTCTTGAAAGACCTAACTATTAACGGTTTTTCAGAGGCAAAATTACTACTTTTTTTTAATTATTGATCTTTTCCCTCCAAATCGAGGATAAAAGCATACTCCTTTGCCGTCTCTTTAAGAGCTTCAAATCTACCTGAAGCACCTCCGTGACCTGCATCCATATTGGTATCTAAATAAAGAAGATTGTTATCCGTTTTCAACTCCCGGAGTTTGGCTACCCATTTAGCCGGCTCCCAATACTGTACCTGCGAATCATGAAGACCTGTAGATACATACATGTTAGGATAGGCTTGTGCTTTTACATTATCATAGGGTGAATATGAAAGCATATATTCATAATACTCTTTTTCATGGGGATTCCCCCATTCATCGTATTCTCCCGTTGTCAAAGGAATAGAATCGTCTAACATAGTAGTAACTACATCTACGAAAGGTACTGCGGCAATGACTCCATGATATAGTTCCGGAGCCATATTTACGACTGCACCCATCAACAATCCACCAGCAGAACCGCCCAAAGCGTAGAGGTGATCCGCACTGGTGTACTTCTTTTCAATTAAAAATTTAGAGCAGTCTATAAAGTCAGTAAAGGTGTTCTTTTTGTTAAACAACTTCCCGTTCTCATACCAGGGCCTTCCAAGGTACTCACCTCCCCTGATATGGGCAATAGCATAAATAAAACCCCTGTCTAATAGACTTAAACGCGCAGAAGAAAATCTGGGATCAATGGTGGCACCATAGGAACCATATGCGTATTGCAGCAATGGGCTATTTCCATCCAATTTTGTGTCCTTGTGATAAACCAAAGATATAGGGACCTTTGCTCCATCGCGGGCAGTTGCCCAAACCCTTTCCGAACGATAATTTTCTTCCTTAAATTTCCCGCCAAGCACCTCCAATTGCTTTAGAACCGTAGTTTCCTTGGTCCTCATGTTAAAATCGATGATAGAGTACGGTGAGGTCATAGAATTGTACACATACCTCAAAGTTTCCGTATCATAATCCAGATTTACATAGGGATAAGCTACATAGGTCTCAGTAGTAAAAGGTAAATAATAGGAAGCCTTTCCGTCCCAACGGGTAATCTTCATTTTGTTCAACCCGTTATCACGCTCTGAGATCACCAAGTAATCCTTAAAGATCTCAATATCCTCCAGCAAAACATCTTCTCTGTGTGCCAAATATTCCTTCCAGTTCTCAGATGAGGTTGCATCTTCGGAGGTTTTCATTAATTTAAAATTGGTAGCTCCGTCCTTGTTGGTCAAGACATAGAAATCTTTTCCAAAATGAAAGATAGAATATTCCAGTCCCCTGGTCCTTGGTGAAAAAATGGCAAACGTACCATTGGGATCGTCTGCGGATAGTATCCGATATTGAGAAGTTAAGGTACTGTAAGAACCAATGATGATGTATTTCTTTGATTTTGATTTATAAACATATGTGCCAAAGGTTTCATCTGTCTCATGGAAAACGAGTTCGTCTTCCTCAGAAGAAGTACCCAGCACATGCTTATAGATCTTATCTGAACGCAGCGTAACCGGATCCTTTTTAGTGTAAAAAAAAGTTTTGTTATCATTTGCCCAGACAGCACCTCCGGTTGTATTATCTATTTTGTCTGTATGAAGCTCTCCGGTTTTTAAATTTTTAACCTGAATTACATACTGACGCCTGGAAATGGTATCTGTTCCGAAAGAAGCTAATGTATTATCCGGGCTTATGGATATACCGGTTAAATTATAGAATTCATGTCCTTCGGCCATTTGATTAACATTGAACATGATCTCTTCTTCTGCTTCCAGAACTTCCTTTCTTCTCGAATAAATTGGGTACTCTTTCCCGGTTTCATAACGTGTTGAATACCAATATCCATTGCGTTTATAAGGAACAGAAGAATCGTCTTCCTTGATCCTTGCTTTCATTTCCTGAAAAAGATTTTCCTGAAATTCTTTTGTGTGGGCAGTTTTTGCCTGATAATATTCGTTTTCCTGTTCCAGATACGATATAACCTCAGGATTTTCCCTGTCGTTGAGCCAGTAATAGTCATCTACGCGGACATCCCCGTGTATTTCCAGCTGCTTAGGTATTTTCTGAGCTGTAGGCGCACTCACTGCAATCATTTCTTTATTTTGGTTTTGGCAAGAAACGGCAAAAATAATACTAAATAGAAGAATAAGGGTCTTTTTGGATAATAGCATCTTACTTTGTTTATGAATCGCGGCAAATTAGTAAATTTGAGGAAAGTAAACTAAAAAATATGTTCGGAGATCTAATGGGCATGATGGGAAAGCTAAAGGAAACCCAGGCCAAGGTAGAAGCTACAAAGAAACGGTTGAATTCTGTTTTGGTTGATGAAAAGTCTGCAGACGGTATGCTGCAGGTATCACTAACGGCGAATAGGGAAATAAAATCTATTCAAATAGACGACAAACTCCTCCAGGACAAAGAACAATTGGAGGACTACCTGATCCTAACCTTAAACAAGGCGATCGCAAAAGCTACAGCCATACAGGAAGCAGAATTAGGGGCAGTAGCTAAAGAAGGGATGCCCAACATACCGGGTATGGATTCCTTTTTAAAATAAGGATTTAGCAGTTATAAATCTTTTGCTTTGGAAAGAGAATATTCAAAAAATGGCTATGATCGATATTAAAAAAGATAAAAATAATAGTTATCGCTTTTTTGTGACATCAGAGGAAGGAAATGCGTTGTTGCAAAGTGTCGCTTTCCCAACCAGGGAAGAGCTAGACACAACTGTAAAGAAACTGTCTCCTTTAATGAAAAAACCGTACGTTTTTGAAAGAAAGACCAATCATAATGGCAAATTTCAATTCACTCTTAAGGATACAAGTGGCAGTATCATAGGTTCTAGTAACACCTATACATCTGAGGCCGGAATGGAAAATGGGATCACCAACGTGCGAAAAAGGATTACAAACTTAAGCCGATCATAGTCCCTATAAAGACGCTATTATTTTTAAGGTATGGGCATGCATGTCCTTTGTGTAATCCATATGCGTCACCATCCGCAGCTTTCCCTGGCCCATTCCTATGATCTGAATATGATTTTTAGACAAAGCTTCGAGGAATTTCTCAGTAGAACATTTTTGCTCATCTAATTCAAAAATGATGATATTGGTTTCAATGGGCTCAACTTTTTTAATAAATGACAATTTTTCTAATTGCATCCCCAATTCTTTGGCTTTGAGGTGATCCTCTTCCAGACGTTCTAATTGATGATCCAGAGCATAGATACCGGCAGCAGCAAGAAATCCGGCCTGCCTCATACCTCCACCAAGCACTTTTCTGATCCGTAATGCCTTATCCAAATATTTCTTCTTACCTACCAAAACCGAGCCAACAGGACAACCCAGCCCTTTACTAAGACAAACGCTGATGGTGTCAAAAAGTGCTCCATAAAATTTAGGATCCTCCCCTTTGGCTACAAGGGCGTTCCATAGACGCGCGCCATCTAAATGATATCCCAATCCATGAGTATCACATAC
>JABDQS010000184.1 GCA_013042125.1 Eudoraea sp. | reverse complement strand
CCCACCGGAACCGTACTTTTATCAACGATCACTTTATAATCGGAAATCAATTTTCCTATATCTTCAGCAACTCCTAAAACGTATTTCAGATCGGCCGAGCCGTCCTCATCTTCAGGTGTGGGTAGGGCAAGAAATATTATTTCACCGTGGTTGAGTCCCTCCTTCAGGGAGGTAGTAAAAGAGAGTCTCCCGGCATTTATGTTCCGTTCAAAAATTACATCTAAGTGGGGTTCGTAAATAGGCACTTCGCCACCCTGCATCATTTTAACTTTGTTATCATCAATATCAACACAGACAACCTCATTACCTGTTTCCGCCAGACAGGTTCCCGTAACTAAACCTACGTAGCCAGTTCCTATTACTGCTATTTTCATATTTTGAAATTCAAAATTACAAGCTTGGAAAGCTCTATTTACCCGCCGTCAAAAGTAATAAGAATAAATTCTTTATTAGTGTTATATCCCGTCTGATTTGATCAAGAAATACTCCTTACAAATGTCATTTTATACCCCTCGAGAAAAAATGACCGTAGTAAAGGTTTTGAAAATAATTCGCAAATCCAGCATAATAGATCTGTTCTTAATATAATACAGATCGTATTCCAGTTTTCTTGTGGAGTCCTCCAGGTTTTCGCCATATTTATATTTTACCTGAGCCCATCCGGTGATTCCGGGTTTAATCAAATGCCTAATATTATAATAAGGGATCATTCTTACCAGTTCCCTGACAAAGATCTTTCTTTCCGGTCTGGGTCCGATAAACCTCATATCTCCTTTTATCACAGAAATTATTTGTGGAAGTTCATCAATTCTAAATAAGCGTAAAATTTTACCAAAAGGTGTAATTCTGCTGTCATTCTTTGTTGCCATTTTAGCTCCGAGTTTCTCAGCATCAACTACCATGGATCTGAATTTATAAATCTTAAATTCCTTACCGTGTTGTCCTACCCTATTTTGTGTATAGAATAAAGGTCCCCTGTTAAAAAAGAAATTGAAAACAAATACAAATGGAATGCATAGAACAAAAATGATCCCTACAAAAAGAGACAGGCCAAAATTGATAGTAAAACTGAATAGCGACTGGAGGTATCGGATTTTTTTATTCCGAAGTTGTAGTATTTCGTAAAAACTGTCGTTATGTGAATTTATTGGCAATGCTTCGTAGGTGTTCTCGTAAAAAGAAGTATATGAAATAACTTCCTTGCCCTCCATAATCGACTTCAGTACAACCTTTTGCAAATAGGAGGGAATATTGTCATAACTCTGTGTATTGATGATCCAGGTATCTACTTTCTGCATGGCCTCTGCAAAGCTTTTTCGATCAGAAAGGGCAGTTTGATCTATATGATAGGTGAGTTTAACCTTATAAAAAGTATTAGTCCCGTCCCCGTTAATTTTCTCAATGATCTCTTTTAAGTTCAGGTCATAGGAATCATATAGCAGTAAGACATTCTTTGTAAATGGAATGATTTTAAAAAGGTTGCTATAGAGCAACCTCCATAGCGCTACTTGAATAGGCGTAAGTAAAAGGAAAGATAGAAGAGGGATCCTCCAGAAGCTAATGTCGTACAAGATGATACAAATCAGCAACAGAATAAAAATGAAAATCAAAGAAATATAAATTCCCTGAGATATAGCAGCCCTTCTTCGAACCAATTTCTCCAGATTGTAGAAATCCAAAATATAAGCGAGGAATAGAAACAATAGTAATCCTATTACACTGATTTGAATCTTTACCCAAACAAAAGAGTATTGCTCATCAATCGCATGATTCACCAAAAGATTTAATGATGCGATGATCATTATTAAATCTCCGATGAGCAAAATGAATTTCCGCTCAATAGAATTTAGTACCGAAGGTTTGGACATTCCTTTCCTTATTTGGAGCTCCAAGAACTTGTTTTACAACAATTCCGAAGACAGGCAATATTTAACAGAATCCTTGTTATTAAATTCAATTTTTCTTCATTACCTCCTGTAAATACAGGTGTATTTTTCGACAATTAACTTCCCTGGTGTAGTTGCCACGCAGTAGGTCAATGTTGTCAGAAGCCAATAAAGATCTCTCTTTTAAACTTTTATCTAATTCTCTGATCCCTGAGGAAATGACTTCAGATTCACAGGAACTAAGAACCAGGTTCGCCCTATTCTTTTCTAAAATATCTTTCCCCTCCCCTGTTATTGCCGCAAGGATTGGTTTCCCGAAAATCAAATAGTCAAAAAGCTTTGAAGGTATAGTCTTATCTAAAGCTTCGGAGCTTATCAGCCCTAAATATAATACATCTACTCTACTCAGGTGAACAGAAAGAACTTCTTTAGGTAGCGCTCCATGAAAATGGACCCATTCCCCTAAACCAAGCTTTATTGTCTGACTTTTAAGCTCTTCTTCCAAAGCGCCGGTTCCATAAATATCCAGATGCCAATGATGTGAAAGACTTGATTTCTGCATTATACCAAAGGCCTCAATTAGTTGATCCATTCCCTGTACTAGGCCTAAATTACCGGCATATGCCATTCGTATCTCGTTTCCTTTTCCTTGGTTTGGGATTGCTTTAGTCTCTGTAATCGTCTCTTTTTTGGGACCATTGTAGGCAATACAAATTGATTTGTTATAATACTGTTTAATAT
>JABDQS010000183.1 GCA_013042125.1 Eudoraea sp. | reverse complement strand
GTATTAAACTTCTCTATATGCGTAGGATGTTCAATATCTTTAATAGGGTTCTCAGTTTCCAGGATCTCCAGAACTCGCTCCGCAGCTGCATTCCCTTTTTTTACTCCATATGAAGCCTTGCTAATGGCCTTGGCCGGTGTCAGTATATTGTAGGCCAATCCCATATAGGCGATAAAGGAAGAGGCATCCAGCGTTTTATCTATAAGGACCATCTTACCTCCAAACCAAAGCAATACTCCAATTACCACAATTCCCAGAAATTCACCAGTAGGGGAGGCCAGGTTCTGACGGTTGAGCAGTTTGTTTGAAAAATGAAAGAAGCGTTCTGTGGAGGCGCTAAATATCTTGTAAAAATGTGATTCTGAATTAAAGGCTTTTATAACACGTAAACCCCCAAGGGTCTCTTCAACAACAGATAAGAATTCGCCCTGTTCCTTCTGTACTCTGTCCGATTTCTTTTTAAGCGATTTACCGATCCTTGAGATGATCATTCCTGCCAGGGGAATAAAAATAAATACAAAAAGCGTAAGCTTAACACTAATAAAGAACATAACAGCGATCGTAAACAAGATGGTAAGAGGCTCCCGTACGATCAATTCGAGTATAGAAAGAAAGGAATGTTGTATTTCCAGCACATCTGAGGTGATCCTGGCTATGACATCGCCTTTTTTCTTTTCAGAATAAAAGGAAATAGGCAATTCAACGATCTTTTGATACATGCGGTTCCTGATGTCTTTTAAAACACCATTTCTCAGGAACGTTATAAAATACATGGCCAGGTAGTTGAAAATATTCTTGAGAAAGAACAGGATCAGAACCAGAGCGATCACCAGCACCAGAGCCTGCATTTCGTTAGAGTCTGAGTAGGAGGTAAGTCGGTAGCTAATATAATCCTGAAAATAATCTTTTAAAGACCCTATACCTTCATACACAGGTTTTTCATAAACCTTTTCGGTTTGTTTAAAAAGTACATCGAGCATTGGGATAAGTGCTGCAAAAGACAGTGCACTGAATAGGGCATATAGGATATTAAAAAAGATATTGAGAAATGCGAATTTCTTGTAAGGACCCGCAAAGCGGAGGATCTTTTTGAAATAGTTCATCAATCCAAATTCAGTTGTTTCACGATCCGGGCCAATTTATCTTCTAAAGCCTGATTTACCTTCTCATAATCTGATGCTTTATCCAATGTGGTGTTAACGCTGAAATAAAATTTTATCTTAGGTTCAGTGCCACTTGGCCTTGCCGCCATTCGTGTGCCATCTTCAGTAGTATAGATCAGCACATTAGACTTTGGTAGCGCTATGGAAGTGGTCTTACCTGAGACCAGATTGGTTGAGGTTGCAGTATTGTAATCGTCTACCGTAATTACAGGAGACCCGTCAAGAGATTTTACTGGATTGGCCTTATAATCTTTCATCATTTGTGTGATCTCCTGGGCTCCGGAAATTCCTTTTTTGGTTAAGGAGATCAACTTTTCCTTATAGAAACCGTAGTCCTCATAACACTTAATCAGTTCTTTATAGAATGAACTCCCGGAGGCTTTAGCCTGCGCACCTATTTCGCATGCCAGCAGGGTAGAGGTCACAGCATCTTTGTCTCGTACAAAATCGCCCACCATGAACCCAAAACTTTCCTCACCCCCACCAACAAAATATTGCTTTGGATGGTCTACGATCATTTTTGCGATCCATTTAAATCCGGTTAGGGAGGTCTTACACTCAACCCCATAAGCATTTGCCATAGACTGCATCATTGGGGTGGAAACAATTGTTGAAGCTATAAATTCATGTCCTTTAAATCCTGATTTTTTCCGCTGATCCAGTAAGAATTTTGTCATAAGAACCATGGTTTGATTCCCATTCAACAATTCCATATCTCCCTCGAGGTTGCGAACCGCAATACCCAGTCTGTCACTATCAGGATCGGTACCAACAACCATATCGGCGCCTATTTCTTCAGCTTTTTTCATGGCGAGGGTCAGTGCTTCGGGCTCTTCGGGATTGGGTGAAACTACCGTTGGAAAATCCCCATCCGGTTTGGCCTGTTCTTCAATAATGGACACTTTAGTGTATCCTGCCCTTTTGAGAACTTCCGGAATAGCCGTAATTGAGGTGCCGTGTAAGGAGGTGAAAACAATTGAAAAATCTGCTTTCCCCGGGGCATTAAAATCTCCATTCTTAACGGAGGCCTCGAAAAAAGCCTCATCGACATCGGTATCTATCAATTGTATAAACTCTTCTTTGGCCTCAAACCGAATTTCTTCAAAAGAAAGACCATTGATCTCTGCGATGATCTCCCCATCTTGAGGTGGAACTATTTGGCCTCCATCCGTCCAATAGACCTTGTAACCGTTGTATTCCGGTGGATTATGAGAAGCGGTAAGCACTATGCCTGCATGGCATTTTAAATAACGGACTGCGAAAGAAAGCTCCGGAGTTGTCCTGAGTTCAGAGAAAAGATAGACCTGTATATTATTTGCTGAAAATACCTCTGCCACAATTCTGGCCAGAGTGTCACTGTTATGACGACAATCATAGGCGATAACCACTTTTAAAGGTGTGTCCGGATAGGACTTTTTAAGATAATTGCTCAGACCTTGTGTGCTTTTACCCAAGGTGTATTTATTGATCCTGTTGGTGCCAACACCCATAACACCTCGCATGCCCCCTGTGCCAAATTCCATGTTCTTGTAGAACCGGTCCTTTAGCTCTTCGGGATCGTTATCGATAAGATGTTGAATTTCTTTTTTTACGGAAGGGTCAAAAAAATCGGTTAACCAACTTTGGGCTGTAGTTAGAATGTCATTCATGAAGTAAGAGTTGTCTATTTAAGGATAAAATTACGAAGAATATTCCTTAACGCGGGGCGACAGATTTATTTCCTTAGAAATTGTATAACGCGGCTTACTTTTTCTGCTTCGCACCATGATCTCCCCAAGAAATCCGGCCAGAAAGAACTGTGTACCAATGATCATAGCGGTAAGGGCCACGTAGAATTGTGGACGTTGACTTAGTAGTCTTCCTGTAGGATTGATAAACAATTTATCAATACCAAGATAAAGTGCGAATCCGGATCCAATAATAAACATTAGTACGCCAAGCGCTCCGAATAGGTGCATGGGTCGTTTGCCAAACTTGGAGACGAACCAAATGGTTATAAGGTCGAGAAAGCCTTTGATAAAGCGGTCTGCACCAAACTTGGTCTTTCCGAATTTCCGTGCCTGATGTTGTACGATCTTCTCGCCGATCTTGGAAAATCCCGCGTTTTTGGCAAGTACCGGGATATAGCGATGCATTTCACCGGATAATTCAATTGTTTTTATGACCTCTTTCCTGTAAGCTTTCAGGCCACAATTGAAATCATGTAATTTAACTCCGGAAGTTTTACGGGCTGCCCAGTTAAATAGCTTGGAAGGAATATTTTTGGTGATGGCATGATCGTAGCGCTTCTTTTTCCAACCTGAGACCAGCTCATAGTTTTCATTCTGTATCATTTCTACCAAAGTTGGTATCTCTTCCGGGTTGTCCTGTAGATCGGCATCCATCGTAATTACTATATCGCCAATGGCCTTTTTGAAACCGGCGTGCAATGCCTGTGATTTGCCAAAATTCTTTAAAAAACGGATCCCTCTGACGTTCGGATTGCTGCTGGCTAGCTGGGAAATAATTTCCCAGGAACCATCTGTACTACCGTCATCAATAAAAAGGATCTCATATAAAAAATGATTGGACTGCATCACCGATACAATCCAATCATGGAGTTCTTGTAAAGATTCTTCTTCGTTCAATAAAGGAATGACAATGGATATGGTCATAGAATATCGTTGCTTCTTCCTATCAAAAGTACAAATATTAATTTTCCGGATTCGATTTTTTAAGGATTAGGGCCGGGACCAGTGATAAAATAAATCCAAAGAACAGACTTCCCAGTAAGCCAAAGGCGATCTGCATACCCGGTGTTGAAAAACTTTTACCCATTTCCATTTGAGCATCAACCTGTTCAACAGATAATTGACCTGCAGCAATTAATTGTTCCCTTTGATACTCGAATGCTTTGGTCATGGTGTCAGGATCGATGAAATTAATTAAAACCTGATTGAATAGGACGCTAATGACAGCTCCAACAAGGCTGATACCCACCCCAATTTTCAAAGCCTGTCCAAAACTCATAAATCCATTGTTGGCTTTTTTGAATTGTATCATTCCTAAGATGATAAATATGATTGTCAGCACAATGCTTACTCCCATCACTGCAAATCCCCCTTGATAATGCATGTCCAGAGAATATAACATAAAAGCAAAAACTACGCTGATAACCCCCAGGATTACTCCAAAATTTAGTGCGTATTTACCTGTTTTTGGTTGATTTTGTTCCATTT
>JABDQS010000181.1 GCA_013042125.1 Eudoraea sp. | reverse complement strand
GTATTAAATTCCAGGGTCCGGATAGGGAATGGAATATTGATATCCTCTTTGTCAAATGCTTTTTTCAAGGCTTTGATCACAGTGTTCTTTGCCCTTAGTTTTTCAATAGCACTTTCACTGGTTATATAAAATCTGGTTATAAAGTTGATAGAACTGGCTCCAAACTCCTGGAAGTAAAATTCTACATCTTCCTTTGAAGCTACTTGCTCTATCGCCTTACTTACCGTACTTTTTGTTAAATCTTCAACACGGTCCAGATCAGATTCATACCCTACGCCGCATTCCAGAACAACACGCATCTTGTTAGTCAGCGTAAAGTTTTTCAATGGATTTTCCAATATGGTCTTATTAGGAATGATCACTTTATTATTATCCGCCTCTTTGATCATGAAATTGTTCAGGTTAATTTTGATGACCTCTCCTGCAAAGCCGTTTGTTTCTATCCAATCTCCAATACGTATGTTCTTTCTAAAAGACAATACAACTCCGGAAATGGTATTTGACAATGTCCCCTGCAAGGCAAGACCCACTACTAAACCGGCAACTCCTGCACCTGTTAAAAGCGACATTAAAGCGTCATTGAGATCTAAAATACTCAGCGCTAAAAATAGTCCTACGAGTACTATAACAACAGTTGTAATGTTTGAAATTAAGTTTGTGATTGATTTCTGAGGCACACGTTTTTGAACCAGACTTCTAACCCCTTTGCTGGTATATCTTGCTATGAAATAGGCCCCGAAAAGAACCGCTATTGCAAGCAACATATTGGGGAGGTTTTCCATAAAGGTTGCGCCCCACTCCTCTAATTTTCCAAGTAATATGTCTAATGATGTGCTTATATCCTCTTTCATTCTTCTTAAATTTTATGGTTAAACAATATTTCTCAGGTTACTTCGAAATACTAGATAATAGAGGCATTGTTCAATTCTCCTTTTTTGTCTTTATTCCAGGCATTTAACATCCAACTAACTTTTTCCAGTTCACGAATGTAGGCTCCTATAAGGTCTATAGTACCTTCATCCTTTACTTCCTCTGCCTTGTTAATAACTTTAGCCATTTGCTTTAATAGGATACTGTGAGCCTGAAGGATCTCAGCTACCATTTGGGTGTCCTGCATCTTTCCTGTACTTTCTTTGATGGAGGCCGTTTCTAGGTAAGCGCTTAGATTGCTCATTGGATGATATCTGAGCGTTAAAATTCTCTCAGCGATCTCGTCTATCTTAATCCTGGCCTCTACATACATTTCCTCAAATTGTTCATGGAGATCAAAAAAATTCTTCCCTAGAATGTTCCAGTGAAAATTTCTGAGTTTCTGATAATACAGGTGGTATTCAGCCAATAGTGTATTAAGTTCAATAACTACAGGCAATAATTGTTCTTCTTTGATATTTAAATAATTCATAGTGATATTTTAATTAATAAAAATTTTGAGTTTGTTGGATGAAAAGTCTTTGGATTGTCACTTGAAGCGTGACGTGTCTGGCGGATGCCTTTAAAAAGAGTATAATTTAGATGTCCAACACAGGTAATATAAGGGTTAGAGAAAGTTTGTCAAGTCATTTAACAGCCTTTAACAGACATTAAGAAGTATTAACAAAATAAGAGGTTAAAGGTAGCGGAGAATGCTAAAAAAATTAACACCCAAATAGGTCTTATAGTGATGAATTTGGATCGGCTGATTCAGTTCTTCTACCTGAAATCAATGAAGTAGTAACAGCTTCCCGGTAGGCCTGGAAGGTACTTAAATTGTTATGTCGCCCCCCTTCTATGATTATATAATCCGCCTCTTTTCCTTCCAGGCTATGATATAGCTTTTCTGAAGATTGTACAGACACTACTCTATCCTGATCACCATGGAGAATTACTATAGGACAACTGGCAGTTTTAAGGTATTCATATGACTTAAATTGATACTTTAATAAGGCGTTCATCGGTAGGATCGGAAATCTGTCTTGTGCTACATCAAGCAGGCTATAAAAAGGGGTTTCTAAGACAAGTAAAGATGCAGCATACATCGAAGCCAAATAAGAGGCCATGGCCGTCCCAAGAGATCGGCCATATAAAATGATTTCATCTTCCTTATATCGTGCAGCAACGTAGTCATAGAA
>JABDQS010000022.1 GCA_013042125.1 Eudoraea sp. | reverse complement strand
ATTTTTGCAACCCGTAGTGTGTCGTGTGTATAAAGCACAGAAAAGTTAAGGGGAGATCTCTGTCTGTTACGCTGGTACAGATCGCTCTTTGACGATATGGTCCATAATTATCTTTGCATGGACACGTGAGTTCTCAATAAACCATTTATGTGTTTCCATGCCTCCACAGATAACTCCTGCAAGATACAGGCCGGAAATATTCGTTTCCATGGTATCCTCATTGTAAGCCGGTAATCGCTTTTCATCATCAGATAAGTGAATTCCCAGGGCTTCCAGAAAATGAAAATTAGGTTTATAGCCGGTAAGCGCCAGGACAAAGTCATTCTCAATGTGTTGAGTTCCATCTGGTGTATTGAGAATTAATTCCTTTTTCCGTATCTCGGAGACCGTAGTATTGTAATAAGCTTTGATACTTCCCTCTTTAATTCTATTTAAAATATCAGGACGTACCCAGTATTTAACACGCTGTCCTACCTCCGGCCCTCTAATGATCATACTTACCTCGGCCCCTTTGCGCCAGCATTCCAAAGCAGCATCTACAGCAGAATTACTGGCTCCGATGACTGCTAATTTTTGACTGGCATAAAAATGAGGATCTCTGTAATAATGAGATACCTTGGGGAGGTCTTCACCGGGAACATTTAATTTATTGGGAAGATCATAAAAGCCTGTAGCTATAATTACGTTCTTCGCTTTGTATGCTTGTTTCTCCGTTTCCACTTCGAAAACATCTTCATTCTTTTCAATGGAGGTAACTTTTTCGAAGAGATGAATATTTAACATATTGGAGGTAACGATCCTTCGATAATATTCCAGTGCTTCATTTCGCTTGGGCTTGGCCTCTTTGCTAATAAAGGGAATTTCATCTATTTCTAATTTTTCGGAAGAAGAAAAGAACTGCATATTTACAGGATAATTAAAAAGTGAGTTCACAATAGGTCCCTTTTCTATTATCAAGTAACTTATTCCTTTTTTCTTTGCTTCGAGGCCACAGGCGATCCCAATAGGTCCACCTCCAACGACGATCAGGTCCAATTCTTTTATCATTTTTTTATACTTAGTCTGCTAACACGATAATTCATAACAAAACTAGGCATTAAATAATAAATTGCCAGAAAATACATGGGTTGACTAAACCTGATATTTATCATTCTTTCGGGCCTTAAAGAATCGGATATTTAGGATATAAAATTAAAAGAATAACATCATGACAATTTCAATAGATATACCCGTAACGACTATCATGACTAAGAATATTATTTCTGTTGATGTCAAAGATGGTTTGGAAAAAGCAGAGCATTTGTTCAAGAAACACAAAATACGGCATATGCCGGTTACAGATCATAAAAAGATCGTGGGTATGCTCAGTATGAATGATCTGCTCCGAATTAGTTTTGCCGATGGGGCCTATCGTGAGGAAGGGGACATTAAGTCTAATCTGTACGAGATGTTTAGTATAAAACACGTAATGGTTAACAACCTGGAAACTATTAGCTCAAAAAATACAGTTAGAGAGGTAACCTCCATATTGACCAAGCGGAAGTTTCATGCCATGCCTGTAGTAGATGGAGAGGAATTAGTTGGAATGGTAACTACCACCGATCTTTTGAAATATTACCTGTCTATGTTTTAGGAAATGGAAACTTGAGCCAGTTCAGCGATAGTTTCTGAAGGGTTCTTCGATCTAAATACAGAGCTTCCTGCAACTAAAACATCTGCCCCGGCTTCAATGAGCTTCCCGGCATTATCCATGCTTACACCACCGTCTACTTCTATTAAGGTAGAAGCCTTGTTTTCTTTTATCATTTGCTTTAGGGTCCGGATCTTTTCATAGGTATTGAGAATAAAGGACTGACCTCCAAATCCGGGGTTGACACTCATAATAAGCACCAGGTCCAGATCTCCTATGATATTTTTCAGCAACTCTACATTAGTATGTGGATTTAATGCCACACCGGCTTTCATCCCTGCAGCTTTAATAGCCTGAATGGTTCTGTGCAAGTGGGTACATGCTTCGTAGTGTACAGTGAGCATATAGACACCAAGATCTGCAAAGGTCTGGATATACCGATCAGGGTCCACGATCATTAGATGTGTATCGAGAGGCTTGGAAGCAAATTTCGAAATAGTTTTTACAATAGGCATCCCATAAGATATATTTGGCACAAAAACACCATCCATAATGTCTAAATGATGCCAGGTGGCCTCACTTTGGTTCACCATTTCCACATCTCTTTGAAGATTTCCAAAATCTGCTGCCAGGAGGGAGGGGGCTATTTTAATTTGATTCATAAATCCAGATAGATTTCTGTCTATAAAATTAAACAAACGCCAGCGAAATAAAGGTATACTGGTATTATTTTATACTTGTTGAATCTGAAACTCTCATTTTGATCAGGTCGCTTTCAGCCGCTATGTATCCGAAGGAGGTCCAGCTGTTCCTTCCTGTGATGTCTTTCAATATTTCCACACCCTTGTCTTGCGTGCCCTCATATAGGTGCCAGTTTGCTACACCATAGGAAACTGCATCTGAGGCAGCAGATAGATCCTTGGACCGGCTAAGAGAGTCCTCACTGATCAATCCTTTGTAAAATTTGCAGAGATCGTAGTAATTGGTGTTTTCGATCACATCCATATCTTCTTTGATGGGAATTAAAAGACTATCTGAAAGTTCTTTATTTCCCATTCGACGCTGTATCATATAAAGCCAGTGTGTACTCGATACAAGATTGTCCGGGTTTTCGCCGCTTTCCCGGCATTTGAGGTATGCCCGGTAGGCATTGTCATAATCGTGTTTCAGGTAATAAGCAAGCCCCAAGTGATACCATATATTTCCGTGTAAAGTACTTACCGGAATATTTCTGGCATTCGGAATACCATCT
>JABDQS010000337.1 GCA_013042125.1 Eudoraea sp. | reverse complement strand
GTCAATTTATCATCGAGGAAACGATGTGTTAGGTTTAATCTTCCTGTGATCCTTTCTAAACTGGTTTTCTCAATAACACCAAATTGCTTCTGATATCCGAAAGTAGCGCGAATATTACCTTTTCCATAATTGTTGGAGTAGGAAACATTCTGGTTTTGAGAAGCAACAGTTCTTGTAATGAAATCCTGCCAGTCTGTATTTCCACCAAAATTTACTGCAGATGCATTCCCTCCATATAAGGTAACGGCATCCAGAAATTCATCTCTGCTGAGCAAGTCATATCTGTTGGCTGGAGTGGCAATACTTAAGGAAGATGCAAATTCAACTCTTCCTCCTGCACTGGATTTTCCACTTTTAGTCGTAATGATCACAACCCCATTCGCACCCCTGGAACCGTAAATAGCGGTGGCCGAGGCATCTTTAAGGATACTGATACTCTCAATATCGGAAGGGTTTAAGAAGTTCAAAGGGTTCCTTACGGCACTACCACCACTTCCTGTATCTCCACCAGGAGATGTGTTTCCGGCTGCCAGTGGCACACCATCAACTACAAAAAGCGGGTTGTTATCACCCCGAACAGAATTTGAACCCCTGATGTTTACAGAGATCCCTGCACCCGGTTCACCACTGGTCTGCTGGATGTTCACGCCTGCGGTCTTACCTTGTATTAACTGTTCCGGAGATGAAATCACCCCACCGTTAAAGTCCTCAGATGTTACGGCTGTTACCGCCCCAGTTGCATCTTTCACTGTAGTAGTACCATACCCAATGATAACTACCTCGTCTAATGCCTGAGCATCTTCTTCCAGGACAATATTAATGGTAGAACGACCATTCACTGCAACTTCCTGTGTTTTGTAACCGATGTAACTTACTACAAGTACTGCATCGCTGCCAACGTCACTTATACTATAATTACCATCAAAGTCGGTTTGTGTACCATTCGTAGTACCTTGTACTACAACACTAGCCCCGGGCAACGGACCAGTAGCATCAGAAACAGTACCTGATACATCTTGCGCCTTAGCCAATCCGAAGCTTAAGATTGCTCCGATCAGCATAAGACTTTTTAGTAGTGTAATCTTCATAAAGAGTTAATTTTAAGTTTAGTTAATTTAATTCAAGCGTTAAACATATATAAAATAATTGTTAAATTCCTAAATACCTTGGCTTTGCCTGTATACGAAACCGTTTTCGTGTTAATAACTTATTAAAGCGTGGCAATATAATAAAATATCGGCGCACCAATCGGTTATTATATAAAAATGGGGTTATTTTTTTACTAAAATCGGAACAAATATAATGATTTTTGCTTGCTACACCCTAAAATAAAAGAATTTGAGTAATAAAATAGGCAGACAAGAATGTTAAAAAAGACGATTTTTTAACATCGCTTTATGTACCTTTAAGAACCTGACAAACAAAGCAAACTACTCCACTTGAAACGAAAGATCACCCTAAAGCACATAGCGCGGGAATTAGATGTATCTATTTCTACGGTCTCCAAGGCACTTAAAAATAGTGAAGAGATTGGGCAGGATACTAAAGACAAGATTCAAGCTTTTGCCAAATTATACAACTACAAACCCAATAATATTGCGATAAGCCTTAAGAACAAGAGGACCAGGAATATTGGGGTCATCATCCCAGACATTGTGCATCATTTTTTTACCACTGTATTTCGCGGGATCGAACAATATGCCAATGCCAAAGGGTATAATGTGATCATTTGTGTTTCTGACGAATCTTTTGATAAGGAGGTGATCAATATGGAGATGCTTGCCAATGGGAGTATTGATGGTTTTATTATGGCGTTAGCCGGAGAGACTCAGCAAAAAAATGATTACAGCCATTTAAAAGAGGTTACTGAACAGGGTATTCCACTTGTCTTGTTTGACCGGGTAACAGATGAAATACAATGTGATAAGGTCATTATAAATGATGAGTC
This sequence comes from Eudoraea sp., assembly GCA_013042125.1. Lineage (GTDB taxonomy): Bacteria > Bacteroidota > Bacteroidia > Flavobacteriales > Flavobacteriaceae > Muriicola. The sequence goes on along the minus strand of JABDQS010000337.1, from coordinate 2,274 downwards.
TGCTGCTTACCAGGTAGTAGAGAAACTAATCAGGGCCGGGAGAAAAAGAATTGCCCTGATCACCACAGAAGGGTATTTAAATGTAAGTGCCAAGAGAGCTGAAGGATATTACAAAGCTTTAAAGGAACACAATCTGCCTATCGATAAAAAACTAATACTACAACTTCCTTACCAACAGCAGGATGAAACAATGAGCAATAAATTTTTTGAAGATACGAATGTAGATGCTGTACTATGTGTTAATGAAATATTTGCAGTTAAATGTATGGGAATTGCTCAGAATCTTGGATACCGCATTCCGGAGGACATCGCATTTGTAGGGTTCACAGATGGCATTTTATCGCACTATGCTACTCCCGGTCTAACCTCGGTAGATCAACACGGAGAAATAATGGGGGAGACTGCCGCCCAGATGTTGATCGAGAAGATCGAACACCATCATGAAAATGAAGAGGAAGAAGAGGTGTTTGAAACAAAGATCGTTGCCGCTACTTTAATTGAACGAGACTCTACTCCCAAATTTTTATAATTATTCTCCTCTTTATGATCTAAAGAGACCAATAACGGATGTATTTAAAAAACTGCAACCACAATCTTCATTCAACTTTGTATATTGGCTGCTGTTTTTGAAAGTAAAAATTATTGACCAACCAGAATATGCACAAAAAAGGATTTATATTTGATTTGGACGGTGTTATCGTAGACACTGCCAAATATCATTATCTGGCCTGGAAACACCTGGCTGATGAATTAGGGATCCCATTTTCCAAAGAAAAAAATGAACAGTTTAAGGGTGTTAGCAGAAAACGCTGCCTGGAAATTCTTTTGGAGTGGGGGAACCTTACAGTATCCCAAACGCAATTTGATGCATGGCTTGCAGAGAAAAATGAGGACTATTTGCGGTATATCGAAACAATGACCGCTGCTGAAATATTGCCAGATGTACCAAGAGTATTAAACTATCTTAAGGAAAATGATATACCCATGGCACTTGGATCGGCAAGTAAAAATGCCCGAACTATTTTAAAGAAAGTGGGACTAATTCCTTATTTTACATCCATTGTTGATGGCACACAGGTGACAAAGGCAAAACCAGATCCTGAAGTATTTTTGATAGCTGCAAGGGATCTGAATGTAATGCCTATCAACTGTGTTGTATTTGAAGATGCCCTTGCCGGTATTGAAGCTGCTAACAGGGCAGAGATGACAAGTATCGGGATCGGGAAAAAAGAGATCCTCACAGAAGCTCGCTTCGTCTTCAAGGATTTTACGGAAATTAAACTCGATTTTATTAAAGAACTTGCAGAACTATAGGATATGAACAAAGATTATATTAAAGCAGACAATTGGTCTATCATTGAAGAAGGCTTTGAAAAAGAAAATGTAAAATCCTCTGAAAGCCTTTTTAGCCTGGGTAACGGTGCCATGGGGCAGAGAGCGAACTTTGAAGAATTATATTCGGGGCCTACCTTTCAGGGAAGCTATATAGGCGGGGTTTATTATCCGGATAAAACAAGAGTAGGGTGGTGGAAAAATGGATATCCTGAATACTTTGCCAAGGTGATCAACGCTCCCAGCTGGATAGGGATCAATGTATTGGTGGATGGGGAAGCATTGGATCTGAACACATGCAGCAAGGTAGATGGTTTTCGTCGGGAATTGAATATGAAAGAAGGTTGGTACCAGCGTAGATTTACGGCAACCTTACCCAATAAGAAAACAGTTGAAGTATCGGTGACCAGATTCTTAAGTCTTGAACTGGACGAGGTAGGAGCGATTGAATACAATGTAACCCCGGTAAAGGAAGATATGACCATTACCTTTTCTCCTTATCTGGATAGTGGCATTACCAACGAGGATACGAATTGGGATGATAAGTTCTGGAACACCACCAAGGTAACTTCTGATGGCAATAGGGCGTTTATTGAAGCTCATACCATGAAGACCAATTTTGAGACCTGCACCTTTATGGAATGTCACCTTCATTATAAAGGTAAGATGAATAGCACACCAAATAGTACTGAAGAAAAGGAGTTGTGGATAGCGCATAGCTATGAGCAGAAAGTTGCGAAGGGTACAACGGCCTCTTTCCACAAGTTTGGCGGGTATACTGTTGCCAGAAACCATAAAGGGGGCAACTTGGTAGATGCTTCAAAAAAAGTGCTTGAAAAGGCAAGTGCATTAGGATTTGATGCTTTGCTGGATATGCAAAAAAAGGCATGGGCGAACATTTGGGAAATGAGTGACATTACCATTGAAGGAGATACTAAGGCA
>JABDQS010000335.1 GCA_013042125.1 Eudoraea sp. | reverse complement strand
CATCGTCTTCCCCAAAATAAGCCCTTCGTTCCGAATGTCCCAGAATCACCGTTTTTATTCCGATTGATTGAAGCATGCCTGCAGAGATCTCACCTGTGTAGGCTCCACTTTCAGCAAAGTGCATATTCTGGGCAGCAACTTCGATAAAAGAACCATCGAGTTTAGTTACCGCTTCCGCCAAATTCACATAGGTGGGAGCGATCATAACTTCGGCAGTAGATGGTGTAACAGCTGATTTTAATTCCTCGATCAACTGGGACGTTTCTGCCCTGTTTTTATTCATTTTCCAGTTTCCGGCTACAATTTTATTTCTCATATTAGTTTCGGTTTTCTATTTATTCATGCGTTCTAAGATCCATTCCATCGCTTCAGGACCATATTCATTTTCATAGTGCCAATCAGGTCCAAAAAGATCCATAGCATATTTTTCAATTGTTGTTCCAAAACCAGCTTTTTTACGCCTGTCATTAACATTATCCGGATCTTCAATTGGCCAGAAAACATTACTGCCATCTGCCAGAGTTACCCCTTGGGTTCCATATATTTGAGGTTTCCTCTGGTTCATCAATGATCTGTCTAACATCATAGCATAAAGCCTGAATGGTAATTCCCCTGTAAGTGCAGCTATTTCAATTTGTGGTAAAAATTCATCTATTCTATCAGAATGCTGAATGACATACCATGCTGCCTTCCCTGCTTTGTCACCCACCAGACTCTTTCCGGGATAACCATATATCTGTATAATTGAATCTACGAATTGAATATTGCTCTGATCAATCTCCATTTGACGAGACCATGTTGAAGGATCAAAAGAAGCCCTGTATTTCTGATCAAGTATCATTATACTATCTAATTGAACCTGAAGTGAGCTAATGTACCTTTCTTCATCAGAGAGGTTCTTCAATTCCAAATCTTCGAAGTCATTGTAATGAAGTTTTTGAATAATTGTCCCCTCCTTTACTCGCAGAATTCCGGGATTAGAGCGTACAATTGTTTTTAAAGTCGTTTCGTCCGTAAAATAATAGGGAAATAGAAGTCCGTATTCACTTTTTAGTGCTTCAGTCCACTCTTCGGAAGAGGCAGACATTCCAATTACAGAATAGCCCATCACAAGAGCTGAATCTGTAATTGTTTTAATTTGTTTAAAAGCTTCCCGATGTGTCTTTTGCAAATCATAGGAGATCACCATCAATAAATTTTTTCTTTTGAGAATAGATCCTGCCAAATCAATTCCGTTCTTTTCTATTGTAAAATCATGGATGGGGGGTTCATACCCCTTCTGGATTTCCTTGGTCTCCACTTCTATAAACTCCCCGTCAACAGTGGGGTACTCCCCCTGGGTCACAATGGTTGTCCTCTCCCCATCCACATCGAAAGTCCAGGCATATTCAAAGATTGCCTTAGGGGCATCAACAGGGACACTCATGCCTTCTGAAATGTTTGCTCCTATCTTGTAAGGTCTGAAATCGATAGAGGGCAAATGGTTGATCACCTGGTTGACGAACAATACGCAGGCCAGGAGAGATACAAGGAGAATAGCTATTGAAGTTTTTGCTTTAAAAACCGGCTGGATGTACTTCTTCCCGTAGAACAAAAGCAGGATGAGGACTAAAAGCACCACATCTTTGGTAAAGGATTCCCAGGGAGTGAGTTTTACCGCATCACCAAAACACCCGCAGTCTGTAACCTTATTGAAGTAGGCCGAGTAAAAAGTGAGGAAAGTAAAGAACACAATCATCCCCAGTAAACTCCACAAGGTGATCCTCTTCTGGTAACCGAGTAAAAGTAAAACCCCCAGAACTACCTCAAAAATAACAAGGAAGATCGCCAGGGCCAGGGCATAAGGCGTAAAGAAGGGCAGGTCGAGCACGGCCGGACTGAAATACTCTTCCAGTTTAAAGGAAAAGCCTACGGGGTCATTGAGTTTGATAAGACCCGAAAGGATAAACAACACCCCGACGAAAATTCTTGAAATCGTGACAATAATCTTCATAGTTCGCATTTATAGTATCAGGAAGTTTCCTCTTCCAGATG
>JABDQS010000327.1 GCA_013042125.1 Eudoraea sp. | reverse complement strand
ATCCGGTATGTTGTGAATGGAGACCTTATCGGCGGTAAGTAATACCGCACATAATATTTGTAAAGCTTCGTTCTTTGCACCTTGTGGCGTGATCTCACCGTGAAGTTTGTGACCACCTTCTATTTGGAATGTACCCATTTATTCTTCAGAAGATTAATATCGTTTCTTTCCTCTGTTACTGCCTCGACCTCCTTTTTTGTTGGATCCGCTTGGCCTGTTGGACCTGGTGACCCGCTGTTTTAGGAATTGCCCGCTATCTGTAAGGCTCGTGCCATCGGAAGAAAGATTTATTTCGCCGTTGCTCAATTCAAATAAGTGCTTAAAAATTGCCTTATCATCAACCGTATCTTTATTCCAATTCAAATAGCATTTTTTCATGTGATTAGCGATCGCGTACTCCAGACCGTCCCGCATATCCCCTTTTTCCCATTTAATGGCCACATCTATCATTCTCTTAATATTGTTTCCGTAAAAACGATATTTAGGAAAGTTCTGTGGGTACTCTAAAGGCTCAGGGCGTGCCTGTAACAATTCCTTACTTGTAATAGGAAATGGAGAATCCACGTCTAATTTAAAATCGGACATGATGAATAACTGATCCCATAATTTATGCTGGAAATCAGGAACATCGCGCAAATGCGGTTGTAAATTTCCCATTACAGATATTATTGCCTGAGCAACTTTATTGCGCTCCTCTCTGTCGGCAATTGAAACAGCATGGTCTACCATTTTTTGGAAATGACGACCGTATTCCGGAATAATGAGTTGTGAACGCTCAGTATTGTATTCTAGGTTTTCTACTAAATTCAAAGTGATTTATTTACAGTTGTTGTATGTGAAGGAAGTAAGTTCTTAACGGGTGCAAATTAAGAAAATTATAGGAGAATAACTATTTTAAAGAGATATAACCCCCTCTACCTTCGCCACTTCCTTATAGTATCCAATCACGGCTTCGGGATCTAAAAGGTGCACCGTTACAGATAAGCTGGTGTATTTTCCTTTGCTCGACTTTTTCGACTCAATAACCGCTCCTGTATTGTCAAAAACACTTTGAATGGCTTTTATCTTTTCAGCATCTGTAGGAACAATGAATTTGTACAAGTAATCCGAAGGCCAGGAAGATGTGCGTAATAATTCTTCTTTTAACCGCTTGTAAAATTCATCTGTACTGTCTTTATTCATGCAAAATATTTTTACAAATATAATCGGAAAGAACTTATTTCTTACCCATGTGTGTATTGTTTACTTTTGTTATTGAAGTACTTTAGTTAAATGCCAAAACGAATTGTAATAACGGGTGGGCCCGGGACTGGAAAGACTTCGGTGATCAAAAACCTGGAAGTAAAGGGATACTTTTGCTTTCATGAAGTGGTCAGAGATATGACCCTGGAAGCCAAAAAGCAAGGCAACCCCAATAATTTTGTCAGCAACCCTTTGGCCTTTGTGGACGATCCTTTTCTTTTCAATCAGCATTTATTAGAGGCCCGGCTTTCCCATTTTAAAGAAGGGAGTAACATCGAGAACAAAATCATTTTTTATGATAGGGGCATTCCGGATGTCCTGGCCTATATGCGGTATTTTGACCAGCCTTATCCAAACGATTTTATAGAATTATGCCGGGAACACAGGTATGACGAAGTGATCGTCTTACCCCCATGGGAGGCCATTTATTCTACCGATGAAGAACGACTGGAAACCTTTCAGCAAGCTAAGGACATTCACAATGAATTACTGGCCATGTATGCGGAATTTGAATACCCTTCTATCATGGTCCCCAAAGGAAGTGTTGAAGAGCGTACAAATTTTATTATAACAAAGGTAGGCACACCATTGTGAAAGAGACCGCTGTAAGCATATTAGAAAAGTATTGGGGCTTTACCTCCTTCAGAGGTTCCCAAAAACAGATCATTGAGTCCGTACTAAACGGGCAGGATGTTTTGGCCCTACTTCCAACAGGAGGAGGGAAATCTGTTTGTGATCAGGTACCTCCTTTATTGACAGATGGTATTTGTGTTGTTGTTTCTCCGCTAATTGCTCTGATCAGGGACCAGGTGAGTCAACTTAAGTCCAGAGGCATAAAAGCGGTTGCCCTAACCGGTGGTATTTCTTTTGAGGAAACAAATAATCTTTTGGATAACTGTCTATATGGTGGCTACAAGTTCTTGTACCTGTCCCCGGAGCGACTTCAACAGCAAATAGTACAGGACAGGATCGGCCAAATGAATGTTAGCCTTATCGCTATTGACGAGGCTCATTGTATCTCCCAATGGGGGATCGACTTCAGACCTGCCTATTTAGAATGTTCTATCCTGAGAATGATGCATCCCGAAGTGCCATGTATTGCCTTAACTGCGACAGCTACACAACGAGTATCAAAAGATATAGTCACAAACCTGGAACTGAGATCCCCGCTGCTGATCAAGGATTCATTTTTAAGAGAAAACCTGATCTACAAAGTATCGTATCAGGAAAATAAAAACCAGCGACTCATACAAATGTGTAAGTCAGATGAGGCAAGTTGCATTGTGTATGTCCGAAGCAGACGAAGATCTGAAGAACTTGCTTCATTACTCAACCAAAAAGGCATCAGTGCCAGTCATTTTCACGGGGGAATACCAAGGGATGAAAAAGAAAAAAAATTACAGCAGTGGTTAGGTAATAAAAAACGCATCATGGTAGCCACCAGTGCTTTTGGAATGGGGATAGACAAGCCAGATGTAGCACGTGTCATCCACTATGAAATGCCTGAGAGTATAGAGAATTATTTTCAGGAAGCAGGGAGGGCCGGAAGAAATGGAGCACAGGCAGAAGCGGTATTGCTTATTAGTGGCAGTGATGAACAGCGTCTGTTGAACCAATTCATTAAAGTTCTACCCGATGTTGCTTTTATAAAACTGCTCTATAACAAGCTGAATAACTATTTTCAGGTCCCTTACGGGATTTTAGAGGAAGAGAATCATCCATTTAATTTCAATAATTTCTGCGATGCCTATGAGCTCAACACATCCCTTGTATATAATGGTATGCGACTTTTGGATCAAAATTCGGTAATTGCACTTTCTCAAAATTTTTCGAATAAGACATCGGTACAGTTCCTCGCTTCAAAAAATGCCATCTTTTCTTATTTGGAAAAACATCCTAAAGAAGCGCAGATTTTACAAGTTCTTTTACGGACCTATGGTGGTGTCTTTGAATTTGATACAAAGATCAATACATTATTGATCGCTAAAAAATCGGAAGTAGCCGAAAGTGCCGTATTCACAGCACTTAAAAAAGCTGAAATGGATGGAATAATCGCATTTAACCACGAAAAGCAGGATATGGAGCTAACCTTTCTTGTGCCAAGAGAAGATGATAGGACCATCAATGTTTTTGCGCATAAGATCAGAGATCTTAATCAGGGTAAGATCGATAACGTGAATGCCATGCTTACCTATGTAAAAAACAGGAAAGAATGCAGAACCCTGCAGTTATTGGCCTATTTTGGAGAAAAAGGTGGCGCTGCTTGTGGAAAATGTGATGTATGCCTTAAAAAAATACTAAATAGTCCGGAAGAGTTGAAAACCTTAGATTCGGATATTCTCGCCCTGCTAAAAGAACAGTCGGTCTCCTCCCAGGGCCTTGTTGAATTCTTAGGGCATGAAAGGGAAGTAATATTGAAGGAATTGCAGTTCCTTTTGGAAGAAGGCAAGATCAAAATCACATCTAATAATGAATATACAGTAAGTAAATGAGATCAGTAAGGATCATTTTTATGGGCACACCAGATTTTGCGGTAGCTAGTTTAAGAGCCCTGATAGAAAATAAGTACAATGTAGTTGGAGTGATCACTGCACCAGACAGAAGGGCGGGAAGAGGTCAGACTATGAG
>JABDQS010000325.1 GCA_013042125.1 Eudoraea sp. | reverse complement strand
CTCATATCCAGCGCAGGTGAATTGAGTAACTCCAAAGCTATGGCCGTATTAGGAAGCGGAGTTGTAGGAGCCTTGGCATTCACTTTTTCAGATAGTTTTTGGTTCAATGCAGTGGAGACTGAAGTATACGCCATGGCCAGTTTTATTATGGCGCTTCTATTATGGCTAGGTCTTAAATGGGTGGATAATCTGGACGATCCCCGGGGCAACAAATATTTGATACTGATCTCATTTGTAGTAGGTCTTACATTCGGGATCCAGTTTATGGGGTTTTTGGCGATCCCATCTATTGGTCTGCTTTATTATTTTAAAAAATATAAAGAAACTACCATAAAGAACTTCCTTCTGGCCAATATCATTGTGGTGGCCATTTTGATGCTTGTCTATAAATTTTCTCTAACATACGTCTTGAAGCTCTTTGGGTGGAGTGAGGTTTTCTTTATTAATAGTATTGGTCTGCCATTTAATTCCGGAACTATTATAATGGGGCTGATCTTTATCAGTGTATTCTTCTATGTTCTTCGATATACCAGAAAGAATAATTTCCGAACGGCAAATACACTTGTATTATGTCTTATGTTCTTATTACTCGGCTTTTCTTCCTGGCTTATGTTACCCATCCGCGCCAATGCCAATGTGGTGATCAATGAGAATAACCCTTCGGATGCACGTTCTTTATTGGCCTACTACAACAGAGAGCAATACCCAGGCGTAGATAGCCCTATTTATGGAACTTACTACTCGGATACCTTTGCAGCCCCGGGTGACGATAGAGATGATAAACCTAAGTATGAAAAAGACGAGGCTCTTGGTAAATACATTATCGTAAACAAATACAAGGATGCTATCCAGGGTCCAAATCCGGATCATCAGGGGATTTTACCGAGAATGTGGAGTGATCAACATGCGGAAAACTATATGAAATTCTTTGGACCTCTCGAATTTCGAATGACCACAAGTAATGAAGAACTGCAAAAAGCAGTGACACAGATCAAGACCGGGTATGCCAATGGAGAGATCGATGCTGAGCAATATATCAGTTTTCTTCGTCAATTCGGTGAATATCTGGAAGTACAACCACCCTCTGTCTGGCAGAACATTAAATACATGGTGCAATTTCAATTTGGCTATATGTATGGGCGCTATTTCATGTGGAATTTTGTAGGGAAACAAGATGATCTGCAAGGCCGTTACAATGGCAATGGGGAATGGTTAAGTGGCATTGGTTTTATAGATAGTATTCGTTTAGGAAGTCAGGATAACCTCCCGGGAGATGTGCTTGCCAACAAAGGGCGGAACACCTATTTCTTCCTCCCGCTTATTCTGGGGATAATCGGGCTGGTCTTCCAGATATCAAAAGACCCCAAACAATTTTGGGTGCTTTTTGTATTTTTTATTTTCACAGGTATCGCCATTCAATTCTACACGAACCCATACATCTTTCAACCCCGTGAAAGAGATTATTCGCTTGTAGGTTCGTTCTATATCTTCGCATTATGGATAGGAATAGGGGTTTATGGCCTTTATGAAGAATTCAGCAAATATATTAAGCCCAAAGTCTGGGCACCGGCAATTACCCTGGTATGTCTTCTGGCTGTGCCGGGGGTTATGGCCTATCAAAACTGGGATGATCACGATCGTTCCGGACGCTATACTGCCCGTTCTGCCGCCATGGCGTATTTGGATTCCTGTCAGGAGGAAGCCGGAGCCATGTTATTTACTATAGGGGATAATGATACATTTCCATTGTGGTATGTCCAGGAAGTTGAAGGATACAGAAACGATGTACGGGTTATCTGTACCAGCCTTTTTGCAACAGATTGGTATGTTGATCAAATGAAGCGCAAAGCCTACCGCAGTGAACCCATACCTTCACAGCTTACTCATGATCTTTATCGGTATGGAAATAGAGATGTGATCTATTACCAGGGAATAACTGATAGCCGGTGGGATATTAAAGACTTCATGAATTGGGTGGAGAGCAATAATCCCCAAACAAAGCTTGGTTCATTGTTGGAAAAACAAGGGGCCGACCTCAGTGGCTATTCTGAAAGCACCCTTGATCTGGTATACTATCCCACAAATAAAATCAGGATCCCAGTAAACAAAAAGAATGTCCTGGAATCTGGCCTGGTAAAGAAAAAGGATTCGGCACTGATCGTGGATTATATAGATATCGACCTGCCACAGGCGCTGCCTAAAAACCGAATCATGATGCTCGATATCATGGCAAATAATGATTGGAAGCGGCCTATCTATTTTTCTGGCGGCAGTTTTGACAAGGCAGAGTACATATGGATGAAGGACTATCTCCAATTGGAAGGTCTGGCTTATAAATTAGTACCTATTAAGACCCAGAACCGCAGTTCGTATGAAATGGGACGCATAGACACAGAGGAAATGTACAGGATAGTGAAAGGATGGGATTGGGGTAACTCAGGAAGTCCTGACATCTACCATGATCCACAAACCAGAACGCAGGGACTTTCCTTCAGAAGTAATCTGGCCCGTTTGGTTGAGGCCCTGATCAATGAAAATAAAATAGACAAAGCCAAAGAAATTATAGATCTCACTTTTGAGAATTTACCGGTGGCCAAATATGGTTTCTATACTTTTGTGGAGCCTTTTGTAGATGGGTATTACAAAGTGGGAGAGACTCAGAAAGCGAGGGCCCTTTTCGAAGAATTAAAGCAGAGCTACCAGGATCGTTTAAACTACTATCAGGGAACCCCATTAGATGAACAGTATAAGAATCTGGAAGATATCATTGGTGATATGGAAGGCTATCGCAGGATCATTGACATTCTGATCGAAAATAACGACCGTGAAATGGCCGAAAAGGAAACGGTAGTATTCAACGAGCACATAGATCAGTTCAGCCATTTCTATCAGGATGAAATTCTGGAGGATACACCGGTAGAGGAGAATTATGAACAGGATATTCTGGATACGCTTCCCGTTTCAGACACAATAATACCAGATGCAACAACCGTTAAGGAAGAGGCAGATCTCAACAATTAAGTAGAAGTAAATGTCCGGAATTAGGAAAGATCCTAAACGTATTCATTCAGGATACCGATAAGGGTATTGGCGTCTTGTTCACCACTTTGTCTCCACACCATCTCCCCTTTTTTGTAGATCATAAGGGTAGGTAGTCCCTTTACTCTCAAAGCCTGTGAGAGTTCTTTGTTCTTATCGACATCTATTTTTATGACCTTCCCTTTATCGCCAAGGGCCGCAGCCACATCACGTAGAACAGGATGCATAGCAGTAGATTGTTCATTCCATTCAGCATAGAAATCTAGTAACACAGGTACGTTAAGATCTATGAGTTCACCGAATTTAGACATAGGTATCGGATTGGGTTATATCTCAAATGTAAGAAAAAATGTTAAAATTCTAATGAAAGCATCACTTTTGTAAGAATCCTTTAACATTAAACTTACACAACTACTTTCTTTTTAAGAGTAATCACAGTTATTTCTGGCCAGATCCCCACTCTGCCGGGATATCCTATAAATCCAAACCCCCTGTTTACGTTGATCATTTGTCCCATTTCCTCATAGATGCCGGCCCAGTATTTATAGCGCCATTTCACAGGACTCCATTTTACCCATCCCGGGATCTCTATCCCAAATTGCATCCCATGGGTATGACCACTCAGTGTTAAATGATAATGATAGTCATCATGGATCACTACATCTTCCCAGTGAGAAGGGTCGTGGCTCATTAAGATCTTAAAATCGTCTTTGTGAATGTCTTTGGTCGCTTTTTTTAGATCCCCGGCTTTTTTAAAACCTCCTCTACCCCAATTCTCAACTCCTATCAAGGCTATTTTGTCATCTCCTTTTTCCAGGTAGCGGCTTTCATTCAACATAAGATCAAAACCTATTTCCCGTTGTATCTTCTTGAGGTCCTCAAAATTTTGAATTTTTAACTCCGGAGTTCCCCAATCCGTTTTATAGTCACCGTAATCGTGATTCCCAAGGATGGAGAATTTTCCATCTTTTGCTTCCAGGGTTGCAAACAGATCCTTCCAGGGCTCCATCTCCTGGGCCATATTATTCACCATATCACCTGTAAATAAAATAGCGTCACTTTGCTGCTCATTTATAAGGTTAATCGCATATTCTATTTTTTTCCGGTTGTCAAAGCTCCCGCTATGGATGTCTGAGATCTGAGTGATCTGGTATCCTTCAAAGGAAGAGGGAAGATCATCAAATTCCAGCTCGTACTTCAATACCCTGAAATCGTACTTTCCCCTGTACATGCCATACAGCAAAGCACTAAACGGGACAGCTGCTATCCCCATGGCCATAATACTTAAAAAGCGCCTCCTGGCCGGCAAACTAAATTCTCCGGAAGAACCAAAAACTCTTTGGATCGTAGCGGTCATCAATCTGAAAATATCCTCGGAGAATAAAAAGACAATGGTAATGATCTCAAAAGTAAGTATGGCGATCAAAAAACCAAAAGCATAACTCCTGGGCCGGTTTAGTACACTGCCGTCACTGTCCCCAAATGTAAACTGATAAAATAAATTCCCCAGGATCACCAGAGCCAGTGCCATAAATGCGTAATAGATATAGGGGAAACGCGAAGCGGTTTTAATTGCCTGCAGGGAATAGTATCCCAGTATAGCGTATATAGCAATAAAAACGATCCATCGTAACACTAGCATAACTGTTTTTTACAAATATATTTCTTTGGGTTATCCTTAACACAGGATTTTAGAGTTAATTAACGCTTTCAATTACTTTTTTCAAAATGTCAGTATCGGTTATAAGCACTTCGTTCTCGGCAATTCCCCCGGCTGCGTTCATTGGGATTCGTGGTAAAAATGTAGAATTTAAAACTTTTTTAGTAGCCGATAAATGAATGGCTTTAAAACCCTCATTCTTAAAGTACACCGCATTGTGATCTCGAATTCCGGCACCCGGCATAATAGTACATCTGTTAGATTTTTCCTTCAGTTTTTTCAGCAAAGGCATTCCTTCCATAGCAGTTTTAGCCTGCCCGGAAGTAAGCAAAGTATCTGTTCCCATTTCCTGTAATTCAAAGAATGTCTCTACCGGGTTTGCAACCAGGTCAAAAGCCCTGTGAAAAGTAAAAGAGCATGAACCGGAAGCCTCTTTCAAGGTTTTGGTACGATCCCAATCTACCTGTAGATCTGGCTTTAAAATCCCGGAGACAATACCGTCTATCCCCAAAGAACCACAAATAGCTATATCTTCTAACATGATCTGAAATTCCTCATTAGAATAGGAAAAATCTCCACTTCGAGGCCTGATCAGCACATGCACCGGAATACTAAGTTGCTCCAACACCTTCTTTATAAGTCCATATGAGGGGGTTATCCCACCTAAAGTTAGTTCCGAACAAAGTTCAATTCTGTGTGCGCCGGCAAGTTGTGCATTTAAGGCAGATTCCAACGAATTTGCACAAACTTCTACTATCATAATCGCTATCTTTAAAGCTATAAATGTAAACATCCCAAGGGTATGGAAAGAAGAAAGTTTTTGAAAAATTCCGGTTTGGGCGGAGCTGCGCTCCTGGGAGGAACCTTAATGGGGGCCTGCAATGAGCAAAAAAAAGAGATGGGTGCATTACCTCCAAATGTAAATAAGGGACCAATCGTCATTGCTACCTGGGATGTTCCCAATGCTACAGCCAGGGCTTTTGAGGTATTAGAAGGCAATGGTACTTCATTGGATGCCGTGGAGCAAGGTGTAATGATCGAAGAAGCAGACGTTGGCAACCAATCTGTTGGCAAGGGAGGAAGACCAGACAGGGATGGAAATGTGACCCTGGACGCCTGTATTATGGACAAGGACAGTAGATGTGGTGCTGTGCTATGTCTCCAGAATATTGTTCATGCCGTTTCAGTCGCAAGAAAAGTGATGGAAGAAACTCCCCATGTTATATTGGCCGGAGCGGGTGCGAAACAGTTTGCCTTGGAAATGGGTTTCCCGGAAGAAGACCTGCTTACGGAAAAATCGAGAGAAGAATGGCTCGAATGGAAAAAGACCTCTCAATACAATCCTGTTATCAATATTGAAAATCATGATACCATTGGAATGCTGGCCATTGATGCTAATGGTGATATTGCAGGTGCCTGTACTACCAGTGGTATGGCTTATAAAATGGCCGGGCGCGTAGGGGACTCCCCCATTATTGGCGCCGGGCTATTTGTTGACAATGAAGTGGGGGGAGCAACAGCTACGGGGATGGGCGAGGAAGTAGTACGTACTGTAGGCAGTTTTTTAATAGTGGAATTAATGAGACAGGGGAAATCGCCACAAGAAGCTTGTGAAGAAGGAGTACGGAGGATTATTGCCAAAAAGAAAAACTATCAGGATATACAAATTGGTTTTATTGCCATTAATAAGGCAGGAGAAACCGGCGGTTATTGCATACACCCGGGATTCTCTTACCGCCAGTACTCAGGTGAGGGTCATGTGAATACACCCGCAAAGAGTTATATAAAGGCATGATCCTTCAGATTGGTACAGAATCTTTGTAGTTTTGAACCTGTTCATTTATCACTATTATGGCCGATCAAAAACGACTATTTTTATTAGACGCCTATGCCCTCATCTTTCGTGGGTACTACGCACTTATTAAGAATCCCAGGATCAATTCAAAAGGTATGGATACCTCAGCGATCATGGGATTTATGAATTCCTTATTCGATGTTATTCGTAGAGAAAAACCAGACCATTTAGCGGTTTGTTTCGACAAGGATGGCAGCACAGAACGCACCGAACTCTATCCGGAATACAAGGCCAACAGGGACGAAACCCCGGATGCCATACGTATTGCTGTTCCCTATATTCAAAAGATCCTCAAAGCCATGCATATACCGGTTGTTGAAGTTTCAGGTTTGGAAGCCGATGATATAATTGGCACCCTGGCTAAACAGGCTGAAAAGGAAGATTACAAAGTTTTTATGGTAACCCCAGACAAGGATTTTGGACAACTTGTTTCTGAGAACATTTTTATGTATCGCCCTTCTCGTATGGGCAACGGAGTAGAAATATGGGGAATTCCGGAAATTCAAAAACGATTTGGCGTAGACAGACCAGAGCAGGTTATAGATTATCTGGGAATGATGGGCGATGCCAGTGATAATATTCCTGGGTTCCCGGGAGTAGGTGAAAAAACCGCCAAGAAATTCTTACAAGAATTTGGCTCTTTAGAAGCATTGTTGGAAAATACCGATAAGCTCAAGGGAAAAATGAAAGAGAAGGTGGAAGATAATGCTGAATTGGGAAGACTTTCCAAACAATTGGCAACCATCTGCATTGACTGCGACGTTACTTTTGATGCGAAGGATTATGAGCTTTCGATGCCCGATGGTGAAAAGGTGCAGCTGATCTTTGAGGAGCTCGAATTTCGCCGACTCAAGGAACAATTCATAAAACTCTTTTCCGGTGAAACAGAAGGTACCCCTACAATGGTAACCAGTACCGAAACAGCAAAAAAGGAGGCACAATCTGCGGGCAGTGGTCAATTTACATTATTTGGAAATAACGGATCTGCTCCGGCAACCATTGAGTCCCATACAGGAAGAAAGACCATAAAAGAGGTCCCCCATGTATACCAGAGCGTACAAGCCGGGATGGCACTGGAACTATTCTTGAAAAATTTGATGAAACAAACTTCTGTTTGTTTTGACACAGAAACTACTTCCCTGAATCCCCTTGAGGCAGAATTGGTAGGGATCGCATTTTCATGGGAAGCAGGAAAAGGATTTTATGTTCCTTTTCCGGAAGATCAGAAAGAAACTCAAAGTTTGTTAGAAAAATTTCGACCATTTTTTTCTTCCGCCGCTATAGAAAAGATAGGGCAAAATCTAAAGTACGATATTAAAGTGCTGCGCAAATATGATATGGATGTTAAGGGTCCACTTTTCGATACCATGTTGGCACATTACCTCATCAATCCGGATATGCGTCATAATATGGATGTCCTTTCTGAAACATACCTTAATTATACGCCTGTTTCCATAACTGATCTTATCGGTAAAAAAGGCAAGAACCAAATGAGTATGCGCGAGGTACCTTTGGAGGCACAGACAGAGTATGCGGTTGAAGATGCCGATGTGACCTTACAATTGGCCAAGCATTTTGTAAAAGAACTTTCGGATGCTCATACCATGGAATTGTTTAAAGATATTGAGATCCCATTACTGAGGGTCCTTGCGGATATGGAACTGGAAGGGATAAACCTGGATCAGGAGTTCCTGAAAGGACTTTCCGGGGCGCTCGACTCTGATATTAAATCGCTCGAAGAAAAGATTTATAAGGAAGCAGGTACCACCTTTAATATTGCTTCACCAAAGCAATTAGGCGAGATACTTTTCGATAAATTAAAACTGGTATCCAAACCTAAAAAAACCAAAACAGGGCAGTATTCCACAGCAGAAGATGTTTTATCATCGCTGGCCAAGGATCATAAGATCATTAGAGATGTTTTGGATTACCGAGGGCTGGCCAAATTAAAAAGCACCTATGTAGATGCGCTGCCTACCCAGGTTGAAAAGAGTACAGGCAGGGTCCATACAGACTATATGCAGACCGTTGCCGCCACCGGTCGGTTGAGCAGCAACAACCCAAATTTACAGAACATTCCAATTCGTACGGAAAGAGGGAGGCAGGTACGTAAAGCTTTTATTCCAAGAGATAAAGATCACATATTGCTGGCTGCAGATTATTCACAGATAGAATTGCGGATAATTGCTGCACTAAGTGAGGAAGACACCATGATAGAAGCGTTCAAGAATGGGGAGGACATCCATGCTTCAACAGCATCCAAGGTATTCAATATCCCTTTAAAAGAGGTAAGCAGGGAACAAAGAGGCAATGCCAAAACAGTGAATTTTGGGATCATCTATGGTGTCTCGGCCTTTGGGCTTAGTAATCAGACAGATCTGTCCCGCACAGAAGCCAAGGAACTTATAGATACGTATTACAAAACCTATCCGAAGTTGCGAAAATACATGGCGGACCAGGTAGACTTTGCCAGAGAAAATGGATATGTACAAACCGTGCTCGGCAGAAGGCGTTACCTTAAAGATATCAATGGAAGCAATGCCATTGTCAGGGGAGCCGCAGAACGAAATGCCATCAACGCACCCATTCAGGGGAGCGCAGCAGATATCATCAAGATTGCTATGATAGACATCCATCGTAAACTGGAAGAAGGTAATTTCAAGACCAAGATGCTATTGCAGGTACATGATGAATTGGTGTTCGATGTATACAAACCGGAGCTGGAGAAAATGAAAGAGTTAATAAAGACGGCCATGGAATCTGCCTACTCCTTAAAAGTTCCTCTGGTTGTTGATCTGGGACAAGGCAATAATTGGCTTGAGGCCCATTAAGAGTGAAGTGCGTTACAACGCATAAAAAAACCCTTCAAAAAATTGAAGGGTCTTGTTTTTGTTTTCAATTGCATTTTATCTTTTTGTGAAGATCAGCTCTCCTCCTGCATTGAAATTCTCAACATCTAACTCCTGTGCAGCCATTGTCATGGTGCCACCAGATATTGTAAGATCTACAGAAACGGTCTCCTGATTATCATCAATAAAGGTCAAAACACCATCCGCATATACGTAAGTGGTGTTTTCCATATCTCTTTGTGAAGGACAAGGCACATCTAAGCCTGTGCCTCCTTGGTTAACGCCTATTTCAAGATAATTTGAGGCATCCTCTGTAACCAGAGTAAGATCCTCATTAAAGCTAAGTGATAATAGGTAACAATCAGATGCCGTAAGCATATTTAATATATCCTGGCCAAATTCTTCTTCATCGCTGGCGGTTCCTTCATCTATTGTCAATGCAGTAAGGTCCCATGTTCCAAGAATGGAATTATCAGGATTATCACTTGTCTTATCCGTGGAGCAGGAG
>JABDQS010000177.1 GCA_013042125.1 Eudoraea sp. | reverse complement strand
CATTTCAGGCCAATGGCGCCTACCCCTTCAAAATTTCCGGGTCGAGTTCGTGGTTTCCAAATTCCTGCGCGGAAGTAGTTCACGTCTGTGTCTTTCAGTTCCTGGGCTATTTTCAGCACCTGGGTCTCTGTTTCCGCACTGCATGGGCCTGCAATCACCAGAGGGTGCGAGAGGGCCATATCATCTAACCAGTTTCTTAAATCCTTTGAATTTTCCATAGTATTCTTATAATTTGTTCAAGGGTATTCCTTTTAATATTTCCTTTATTTTATTTGTGTCCTGCATTTCCTTGTACAAGCCTTCAAGATCATCGTCTTTCAACTTTTGCTTAAAAGCTTCTAAATTCTGAATGTATTCCTCCAGGGTTTCAATGACATTCTCCTTATTCTGATCAAAGATGGGCGTCCACATTGCCGGAGAACTCTTGGCAAGTCTAACTGTACTTTCAAAACCACTCCCTGCCATGTCAAAAATATCGCGTTCGTTCTTTTCCTTTTCGATTACCGTTTTTCCAAGCATAAATGAACTTATATGCGACAAATGTGAAACATAGGCAATATGTTTATCATGAGCCTCCGGATTCATATACCTGATACGCATCCCCAGCTTCTGAAAGATATCCATGGCCTTCTCCTGCAATTTGAAGGCTGTCTTCTCCACTTCGCAGATAATATTTGTCTTGCCTTCAAAAAGTCCTTCGATAGCTGCTGTTGGACCAGAGAATTCAGTTCCGGCTATAGGATGACAAGCCAGGAAATTTCGTCTTTTTGGATGCGAGGATACGACTGAACAGATCAACCCTTTTGTAGAGCCTGCATCTATGATCAATGCTTCGTCCTGTATCACATCAAGTATCCCGGGCAAGGTTTTAACAGCAGCATCTACGGGGATAGCCAGAAATATGATCTCGGCATCCTTTAACGAACTTTCATCTCCTTTAACATCAATTAGACCAAGCTCCAGGGCCGTTTCCAAATGAGCCTCACTGGCATCAATGCCAGTGATATACACCCCTTTATAGGCCTTTTTAAGGTCCCTGGCAAGCGAACCTCCAATCAATCCGATCCCTATAATTCCTATTTTCATTTCTATTCTTTAAAACGTGCTATTGCTTCTTTGATCTTTTCAACAGGGACACAAAGTGAGAACCTGATATACCCCTCTCCATTACTTCCAAAGATGGTACCCGGAGCAATAAATATATCTTTCTTATACAGTAACTCATCTACGAACCCTTCCGAAGTAAGAGATCCTACAGGTAGTTTTGCCCACACGAACATACCCACTGCCTTAGTATCATAGGTACACCCTAAAAAGCTTGCCAGTTGAAACACCAGCTTTCGTCGTGATGTATATATGGCATCTAATTCCTCGAACCAGGCTTTCCCACTTTTCAAGGCTGCTATTGCACCTTGTTGGATCCCGTAAAACATACCGGAATCCATATTACTCTTCACTTTTAAAATAGCTTCAATATGATCTTTTTTTCCGAGCACCATCCCTACGCGCCATCCTGCCATATTAAACGTCTTACTAAGGCTATTTAATTCGAGTGCTACCTCTTTGGCTCCCGTTATTTCCAAAATACTCGTAGGATTGGTACCCAGAACAAAACTATATGGATTATCATTGACCAATAAGATCGAATGCTCTTTTGCAAAGGCTATCAATTGCTTCAATTTGGTAAGAGAGGCCATTGCCCCTGTAGGCATGTGCGGATAACTAACCCACATAAGCTTTACCTTGGACAGGTCCTCCTTCGCCAGCTCTTCCAGGTCCGGGAACCAATTTTTTTCTTCTGAAAGATCATAGCTGCGTGGTGCAGCACCAACCAGTTTGGTCACAGCCTGATAGGTAGGGTATCCCGGATTTGGGATCAAAACCTCATCACCCGGATTAAGAAAAGCCATGCTTATGTGCATGATACCTTCCTTTGATCCCATAAGGGGAAGAATTTCGTTTTGAGGATCTGCAGCTACACCAAATTTATCCTGATAGAACCCTGCGATGGCTTGTCTCAATTCCGGTAGACCCTGATAACTTTGATACTGGTGCGCTCCATTATCGTCAAGGGCTTCTTTCATAGTCTGCAACACCCCATTGGATGGCGATAGATCTGGACTCCCAATACCCATATTGATGATTGGCCGTCCATCGGCTATGAGCCCTCTAACTTCCCTCAATTTTCTGGAGAAGTAGTATTCTTCTATGGTAGTAAGCCTGTCTGCCGTCTTTATCATACCATTACATTTTTGTATTCACCAAGGACCTTAAAATCCTCAGACATTATACTGAGAAGCGCTTTGGCCTTATCAAAATACTCGAACTTGTCAAAAGTAATATCCACAAAAAATGCGTATTTCCATGGAGTCTCTATGATAGGTAAGCTCTGGATCTTAGTGAGATTTAAATTACAGTCGCTCATTACATTCAGAACAGTTGCCAAACTGCCTCTTTTATGATCAGTGATAAACCGAATGGAGGCTTTATTGATCTCTTCTTTTGGAAGTTCTTTATTCGTTGTTTTTACAATAATAAAACGGGTGGCATTGTTTTTAATGGTTTGAATTTCTGACGCAATGATCTCGAGATGGTACAGATCTGCAGCTACCGCCGGAGCAATTGCGGCAACGCCATTTAATTGTTGATCCTCAATGCGCTTTGCTGTTTCAGCGGTATCGAAATCCTCTACCATTTTTATATGTGCCTGGGTCTTGAGGTATTCCCGACATTGCAAAAGAGCCATAGGGTGCGACCGGACTTCTTTGATATCTGCTAAAGTTTGTCCTTTTAACGCCATTAGGTTATGGTGAATGTTCAGGTAGTGCTCTCCAATGATATGCAGGTTATTTTCATATACTAACGCGTAGTTTGGAATAATAGATCCCGCTATAGAATTCTCGATGGCCATAACCCCTTTATCTGCATGACCTTCCAGTAACTGATCTACAAGCCCATGAAACGTCAGGCATTCCACCAGATCTATGGAGTCACTAAAATATTCACGAGCCACCTGGTGATGGTTCGATCCTTTAATTCCCTGTATGGCAATCCGCTTTTTCATACTAGATGTCACAAAAAAAAAGCCCCGTTTTCTACGGGACTTGTATCGTTATTGTTTCACAATTACCTATAACAGTCCCATTCCTCTTTTAAAAAAGAAGTAAAAATAGAATCCGTTCCAGAAATTAGTGTTTGTCATTTTGCTATAAACTGAGGCTAAGGTAATTATTAAATTGAAAATTAAGGTCCTTCGTATATATTTTTTTGAATGTTGATGAATATTGAATAATAACTGCGAATATTTTTTAAAAGATCGATATTTTCTGAGAATTCTATAACCAAGAATCTAAAGGAGCAATACAAATCCCCTCTACAACTAACCTGAATAGGGAAGAAAGAAAGCTGCTTCACGTCTGACTTTTTTTCTATCACATTGTGTATTTTTACGCGAGAATTAGGGATCATATGTCTATTACTGTTGAACATCTTACAAAATCCTACGGAAAGCAGTTAGCACTTAAGGATGTCTCCTTTACGATCAAGAAAGGAGAGATCGTAGGTTTTTTGGGGCCTAATGGTGCCGGTAAATCTACTCTGATGAAGGTGCTTACAACTTATCTGAAAGCAGATGATGGAAAAGCTTTGGTCAATGGATACGATGTGGGGATCGATGCTAAAAATGTACAAAAGAGTATTGGTTATTTGCCCGAGCATAACCCCTTGTATCTGGAGATGTATGTAAAAGAGTACCTGCAATTCAATGCCGAAGTGTATAAGGTGTCCAAAGATCGTATCGAAGATGTGATCGAGCAAATTGGCCTTAGCGCAGAGGCCCACAAAAAGATAGGACAACTCTCTAAAGGATACAGGCAACGAGTTGGCCTTGCCGCTGCACTCTTACACGATCCCCACGTACTTATCCTTGATGAACCTACAACAGGCTTGGATCCCAATCAACTTCTGGAGATCCGTAAGTTGATCCGTGAAATTGGGAAGGACAAGACCATATTACTTTCTACGCATATAATGAAAGAAGTAGAGGCCGTATGTGACCGGGTACTCATTATCAATAAGGGAAGTCTGGTAGCCGATAAAAAATTATCTGACCTCAGAGAAGCAGCAGAACAGATAATAGAAGTGGAATTTGATTACAGGGTGGAAGAGGCCTTTTTGTTGAAACTGCCTCATGTGACCTATGTGAAGAATACCGTTGGTTTTGTGTATGAGATAACCTTTAAGCATCCCGATGACATGCGACCTGTGGTATTCGATTTTGCTCATGACAACAAACTGAAAACCCTGCAACTCAGCCGTAAAAACAAGAATTTGGAAAGCCTCTTTACAGAACTTACCAGCAGCACCTCATAAATCCCTTTAATTTCCAGGCAGATATTTCAGCGTTTCCACAGCCACAGAATCGATTTTTGATCTGGAATAATAGACAGGGAAGTATTGGTCCTTTGCCCAGGGTTCAAATAAATTATCATAAAATGGGCTGCTCGGATCACCAGACTGACCCGGACCATTGGTCCCCACGGCAGTATCCCAATCTCCTGTAGAGACGATCATTCTAAACGATGCCCCACTGCTCTGGCGATTGTTATTCCCTGTAGATCCCGGGGTGAAGCCATTACCCCCTCGTGGCAAGGGTCCCAGATCTAAGGAATCTGCCCACTCCTTACTTACTGCTCCACTTAGCGCATGGCTCATATAGGTATGTTTATAGGAATCTTGTCCGTACTGCCAATCGTCAATTTCTTCACCAAGGGTATTTTCTAAGATTTCAATTCCCGTATTAAAAGCACGCAGCAGTAATTCATCCCTGGCTGCTATCGCATTCTTGCCAAATTTCTGTTCAGGATGCTGAATCCAGTCTATTATCCTTTTCATCTGGATTCCGGAAACAATTTTTTTAACTTCTTCCGGTATAAAAAGCTCTTCTAGCTGTGTTTGTAATTCTTGTTCGAAGGCGACATAAATTCCGGCCTCTACACTGTTTGGCAAAAGTTGATAATCCCAACTTAATAGCAGATCGCGGGCCTCTGCAGACCTCCCTTGCATCGGAAGTCTGGCCAACATAGGCACCAGGCTCCTGGCAGGAAGGGACTCATAGTCTACCTGCAGAGCCTTCATCTCCTCCATCGAAAGTTTATTTCCGGAACCAAGGACCTCTTCAACACGCTGTCCGCGATACGGATCTGACCAGGAATAGCCAATGGCGTCCCAATGCTCATAGGATTCAGGAGTAACGTTCTGGTTAGCGGTAGCAATAAATCCTGTTTCAGGATTCACTGTATGTGGCTTTTCAACAATAGGTAAATAACCATCCCATTCATAGCGACCATCACCGGGAACTGGTACCAGACCACTAAAATTCCTCCTAATTGGTGCAATTCCCACGGCCTGCCAGCCAATGGTACCTTCTTTATCTGCCCAGATCATATTCTCTCCGGGGATATTACTATAATTACATGCTTCTCGGAACTCGTCCCAGGTCTTCGCCTGGTCCATGCGAAGGGAGGCCAAATAGGGTGATCCCCCTGGTTCTAACCAGGCACATCTCACTGCGTAGGCTTTATTATGAATACTATCAATATATGTGACAGGTCCGTGGCGGGTATACCTTAGAGATACTTCCTGAGGTTGCTTGTCTTTAACCGGGATGATCTCTGTGATTACTTCCATGGCTTCCCATTCTCCCTTATAATTATATTCGTTCAGATTTTCAGGGTTCAGGTCGTAAACATACAGATCTTCACCATCTGTCCGGAAAACCGTTAGACCCCAGGCCCCATATTCATTATGTCCTATTGAAATTCCCGGTATCTCCGGTTCGCCTCCTCCTATCACATTCCATCCCGGGGCCACCAAGTGAGCCATATATCTCAAAGATGGCACCGCTATGGTCCTATGAGGATCATTGGCCATTAGAGTATGGCCATCCTTTGTAAGTGCTTTACTCACTACCCAATTATTACTGCCTATGGAAAGCGAATCAACTTTAGTTTCTGCACGGGACAAAAGTGCCGTAGTAGATTGGGTGCTGCGGTATTTAGGGACAACATCTTCTTTAACAAAACGAACAGGCCTTCTATATGCATTATATACTGCTAAAATTTCCTCTTGCAGGAGTGACGCATCAATGCCCGGATCCATCATCAAATCAGGCTCTTTTGGATGAAACCAATACAACTCCTTAACAGCCTCCACGCCAATTTTACTCACTGCCATACCTATCTCCAATTCTGCTCCAATATTCCCCAAAAGTCCCTGGTGTCTGGAAATGACCACTTCGGGTGTCCATTTTTCAGGAAAAATGTTAAGCATTTTGAATTCTACAGGCAGATTCTCAGGATCTAACATCGCTTCTTCAATATAGGCATTCACCCCATTTGTATAGGCGGTTATGATACTCTCTCCGTTGTCGTGATAATGATTCAATTCGGTACTTAGGTCGCCCCGGAATTTGAACAGTCTGGTGCCTATATCGCGTTTTAGTTCACCCTCCCCGAGGATCTCGGCCACTGTGCCTGTTGCCTGTCTTCTCCAGATCTCGAATTGAAACAGGCGGTCCCTGGCGGCGGCATACCCCTGAGCAAAGAAAAGGTCGTGCTCATTCTCTGCATAGATATGGTTTATTCCCCATTGATCTCTCACAATTTCAACTGGCTCCTCTAGTCCGGCCAGCGTAAACTGATCCTTTGGCGACAACTTGCAAGACATCGTAATGGTCCCAAGACCAACTAGCAGGATGAGAGAAATAATCGTATAAAACCTTAATGATTTCCTGTATAACATCCAATTTTCTTTATTCATTACTATATTTCTTAATGACCAATTGTTCTATGTGCTCAAGATCTTGCTCAATTTGCCCCTCATCTAAAAGTTGCATCTTAAAATAACCCGTGACCAGTTGTCTGCTAATTTTCAACCCCAATTGTGGATCTATTTTGTAATTAAAGCTATTTGGATAGATAAAAGGATTATCCGTGACCGAATTATGACCAAAATCATTCATTACCACAAAGTACACGGGAGCAGGAGCATTGTCCGTAAAACTATTGTAGTTATCAATGGCATAAGGAAGGGTTCCACTACTGCACAACATAGCCGTTGGGATCCTTATTTTGCCCTTATAACGCACATCTCTGGGAGGAATACCTTCCATTGAAATATACGCCTTCACGAAAGGATGATCTGCCGTAAAACTTCCGGTAATGCGGCCACCTAAGGAATGCCCAAAAATGCCTATAGCCTCGGTGTTGATCTTCCCTCTAAATCTATCATTAGGGTCCGCAGCATTCAGTGCTTTCAGATGTTCATAGGCTAATTTGAGATCTAGAACACCCATAGCTGTAGGTTGCTCGAAGAACGCATCCACTTTTTCATAAGGACCGCCCATCATACCCGGTGGAGGCTGAAAGGCCGAGGATGGCCTTACTACGTAACCATCTCCAAACAGCGTATATCCAATTAATGGCATATCTACGGAGGCAACCAGAAAACCATTACTCGCCAGATCTTCTATCAGCGTGGTATATAAAAAGCGTTCTGTGCCCCTGCCTGGTGAAATGAGAATAAGGCTTGTCTGGCCAACATCAGTGTTAAAAGGTGCCCGCACATAGCTATTCCCAACAACTTTTTTGTAATCTTCTGAGAGTGGTGCATAATGAGCCTTTACGGATGTACTATCTATAGTTGCAGGATACCATATCTGGGTAACAATAGTTCTTTTATCTCCCGGGTTTGAGGTATAGTTAGCCTCTCTGGAATGGTCGGTCCATTGGTAGGTTACTGTACCTACAGGATAAGGTCCCGTTGGTGTTAGTAGACGAACTGTATCTGCCTGAGCTAACCCGGAATATCCTAGTAATATACATACACTGAGACTTATTTTGTATTTAATATCAATAGTTTTAATCATTCTAAACCTCATTTTAAATAAGTCCTGGAATTTGCAGGTCTTAAATTAGATCTTGTCCAGCCCCATTGTATCGATCGGGACACCATAGAAATCCTCCCCATCTGTGTATATCAATAGCTGATCATTATTTATAATATAAGGACTCCATCCATAAGGAAGAGTTTCTATTTTTTTTGGTACTGCCCAATTAGGGTCAGCCTCTGTGCCGGTATTTTGACTTAGAAAAATTCCTTGTTGAGAAGGGTCTCCTTCCAGGTACCTAGTAAATAATAAGAATTTCTTTTGAGGGAGTACAAATGGACTAAATTCTGTACCTTCATTGGTATTAATACCTGATAGTGTGTCTGTTATCTTTAGTAATTCATTTTGCAAAAGAACCCGAACAACATCTCCTTCATTCGCATCAATATACATGTAAAGTTCACTATCACTGTACCATTGAAAATAGCCTCCTTCAATTCCAGATGTGGCAGTAAGATTAGTAGGCGGTAACCAGGTTCCATTCTCTTTTTTTATCAGCCAGATCTCTTGTGCATCCTCATCCCTGGTACAATAAATAATCTGGTCACCTTTCGGGGAAATGGCCCCGTTATAAATGCTATCCAATCCTGGCACTACTTGTGGAACCGTGTAAATACCTTCTTCTTTTGTGGCCAGATAGCCCTTCTGATGTTGCCAATCTATCGACCTTGTAAAAAAAACGATCTCTTCATTCTCCGAAAAGCTGATCACATTCTCGTCCGCAGATGCCAAACTTATTTGTCCTTCATAATAGAGGCCTTCATTACCAATAAACTGCTCATCATAGTGCAACTCCCTATATTGTAATTCCACCACCGTATCATTCATGATCTTATTTCGGAATATCCAATCCCCCTTGGTATTGATCGAATCGTATTCAAAAGACCTGTCATTCAATACTTTTCCTTTGTTATTGGTAAAAAAGATCCTTTTTTCAAAACCCCGGGCAGTGTAAAAAGTAGAATCGTAACCATGAATGGTATCCCCGATAAAAGTAGCCCTGTATGATTTTCCTTTTTTATTGAGATCATCGATCATGGTATAAAAAACTGTACCCGTGGAATCTGGCCATTCGGTGACCTTAGTGCTATCGTTCTTATAGGTGATTATTTCCCCGGAATAGTTTATTTCTCCGGGTTCTATATAACTGGCCCCGGTTTCCTGCCATAGGCTGTCATACTCATATATATAATCGATCTGGGTCTTACCGGCAGAATCTAATTCCATCCAGCGGTGAGGGAGGCCATTATCAAAAAAGTAGGTGAGGCGAGATTTATAAGGGCTTGAATCATTTTTAGCAATGGGTGTTTTGTAATAGGTGATCTTTTCAAATCGGATGGAAGTTTCTTTTGTGTTTACCGGAGATTTTACTTCATCTGTACACGAAAAAAATAGCACCACCAATCCTGCAATCAAACAGATGCGTAGAGTATCAAGGTACATATAATTCTTTTTCAATTAAGGCTTCCTGGCTATTAGGTTCTCTTTTATTAAAATAAAGATTGGTGACTATTTAGGCATTCTTTAAAAAGTGAAAAATACTGTGATTAAGCTAATCAATTCCTACTTAAAAAAAAAGGGTAGATCTCTCTACCCTTCTGTATATTTCATTTGAATATAAGTTATACTCAATTATTCCACGATCAAGTTTTTGTTTCTTGGATATTTTACAATATATCGCAGGGTAAAGACCCTTTCCTCGCCCGGATTCAGACTTATTTCCCATTTGATCTCCCCGGTGGCTGTATTGTGCTTAGCTCCGGAAAGCTCCTCTATATCTACCTTGATC
>JABDQS010000300.1 GCA_013042125.1 Eudoraea sp. | reverse complement strand
CCGGGCCCCGGAACTGTTAATTGTCCTGTAAAATATAGATCCTTTACTTTTTTGCTTTTAAGACCTGGTCTTAGAAAAGCAGTCTGTAATAAGGTATTAGCCATTCCATATGCATTGCCTTTATAGGAATTGTATTGTTCCTTAAAGTCATTTACACAGAAGGACTCTTTAAATATAATATTATTTTCTATTTTTTGATTGGTGCGCACTTCGAGTCGCTTTAAAATGATATCAAAGTATTGTTGGCGCAGGGCGGGCGTATCTTCCAGATCTGGTGCAATAGGTACCAGAAAGAAGCCGGTTTCACACCCCTCCGGTGCCATGCTCTTATCTGTGACAGATGGAAAATTTACATAGAATAAAGGCTCAGTAGGCCACTTAGGCTCATCATAGATCTCCTCGGCATGCCTTTCAAAATCGGTGTCAAAGAAAAGGTTGTGATGCTCTATATTTTGCAACTTCTTATTGAACCCAACATAGAATAGGAGGGAGGATGGTGCAAATGTCTTGGCATCCCAATATGCTTCGGAATACTGTCTGTATTCAGGATCTAACAAGGTTTCTGAATGATGATAGTCTGCCCCGGACAGGATAAAATCTGCCGGAATTGAGGTATTATTTACCCTGATCCCATTGGCCTGACCCTTTTCAACAACTATCTTTTCAACCGCATGACCTGTATGAATGTCTACCCCCAGTTCTTCGGCCAGACTTTTCATTCCTTCAATGATCTTGTACATGCCACCTTTAGGATGCCATGTTCCCAGACCAAAATCCGCAAAATTCATAAAACTATAGAACGATGGGGTTTTACTTGGCTTTGCTCCAAGGAACAATACCGGAAACTCCAGAGTGGCTATTAGTTTTGGATTTTTAAATTGTTTTCTAACCTGCCCACTGATCGTTTTGAAAAATTGATCTACCCTTAGAGCAGTGTCTTTGGTAACCAGTTCAAATGGAGATAACCCCGGTCTGTAAACGATTTTATTGATGGCGATATCGTAATTCTCTTGTGCCTTTGCAATGAATTTTCTAAGATATTTTGAACTCCCTACTTCTATACGGTCAAATTCTGCACAGATCTTATCCATGCTGTCTCCAATGGTGATCACATCGTCTGAAAAGAAGATTTTATAGGCCGGACTAAGTTTATCCAACTCGTAGTAATCGGCTGTACTTTTGCCAAAATCGTTAAAAAACCGTTCAAAAATATCTGGCATCCAATACCAGCTAGGGCCAATATCGAAAGTGAAACCTTGTTTAACCAATTGACCGGCTCTTCCACCAACTGTTTTGTTTTTTTCATACAGTGACACTTCAAAACCGGCTTTGGCCAGGTAACAGGCGGCCGAAAGAGAGGAGAACCCAGATCCTATGATCACTACTTTTTTACTCATGATAGAAGGAAATGACTTTTGCGTTTTATATTTTAAAGAGCTGCTGCGAGATGTTCCACAGATTCAAAGGACCTGATATGTTCCGGCAGGCTCTTATCTTTTAAAAATTCTGTTTGCCTGCCTAATATCCAAAGTTTGGAATATCCGGATGGACTTAGAATCGTATTAAAATCCTGAATATAGTGTTCCAGGTCATCTTTAGTTGGGATCACAGTGAAGTAGGACAAGAAATGTAAATTTTGGTAATATTTTTCCAGGTCTGTTAGGCTTTCTAAAGGCATACTCTGACCTAAGTAGATGGTCTTGTAACCACGGAGAAGCAACTCGTAATTTATAAATAACAAGCCTATTTCATGGATCTCATTCTCAGGAAGAAAAAGGACAAAAACCTTGTCTTTCTTTGTTGGCTCAACAGTCTGGATCTTCTCAGTACTGGTGTAGATCTTTTGTTTGATCAAATTGGTGATAAAGTGCTCGTGCGAGGGACTAATGGTGTCTGTTTGCCATAATAAACCCAATTCTGTCAACAGCGGAATAAAAACTTCCCAAAAAATCTCCCTGAAGGACCTATCAGCCAATAAAGCGGTATAAGTTTTCTGAAACAGAGAAAGATCAAAATTGATCATGGAAAGCTTAAAAGCATTTATCGCATGATTCTTTGTGCTATTCTGAGCCACTAATTCCCTGACTACAACGGGTAATTCATCTTCAGGGATCTTCGCGATCTTGGAGATCTTATAGCCAGTGTTATACAGTAACGTTATGTTCAACAGTTTTTGTAAACTCGCTAAACTATAAGTACGAATATTTGTTGAGGTACGCTCCGGGACCAGGAGGTTATATCTTTTTTCCCATATTCGGATGGTGTGTGCCTTAATACCAGATAGGTTTTCCAAATCCCGAATACTAAAAAACTTCTTTACATTGTTCATTTTTTTCTTCTAAATCTTAAACAAAGTTACAATTTTTGAAATGTAACCTTCTAATAGGAACGTTAAAATTTTAGCTAATTTGATGCTTTTAAGCAATTGAATTGTGGATAATTCAATACTAACCTAAAATCGTCTTTCGGGATGAAAACCCCCGATAGGCATTGATAATGGTTTTTCTGCAATGATTTCGGATACAAGTTTGCCGGTTGCAGGTCCTAAGCTCCATCCCATCATAGCATGGCCGGTGGCAACGGTAAGATT
>JABDQS010000296.1 GCA_013042125.1 Eudoraea sp. | reverse complement strand
TATTTGGCTCTACCCCGTCTGCGGACCAACCACGATCTTTCAAAAACTTTACTAGTGATCCTGTTCCAGCGCCCACATCTGCCACATTAGCATTTTTCTTCGAGTACTTTTTTATCCAGGATTCTTTCTTTTTAAGGTTCCACTTTTTTACCAGTTGGTATATTTTTTCTATCAAGGTACGATTCCCATCGGTATGGGAGACATAATCCTCATCCTGATAATACTTGTCTAATTTTTGTGGTATTGGAACTGTGTGAAGCATTTCCAGATCAGCATCATACTGCAGCTCGAAAGTTTCTTTAGTGACCGCATGATCCCTGGTTGTTAAAAAGGGCTCCATAGTATTCTTTCCATTTATAGTATGTAAGTTTTCATGCTATTTTGTTCCACGTGGAACAATTGGTATTTAGCGTCCCATAAAAACCAACAATACGCTTATATCACTTGGGGATACACCGCTGATCCTGGATGCTTGTGAGATAGTAACAGGTCTTATAGCTTCTAACTTCTCCCGAGCCTCATAAGAAAGTGATTTCAGTTTAGAATAATCGAACCCTTCTGGTATTTTAATATTCTCCAGGCGCTGTAGCTTATCTGCATTATTCTTTTCCTTGGCTATATATCCGGAATATTTTACCTGTATTTCTGTTTGTTCCATTACTTCTCTACCCAATTCATGAGTTTCAACATAGTTTGCCACTTCCTGCAGCTGTAACATATGATCCATTGTTACTTTTGGTCTTGAAAATACCTTATACATTTTGTCTGCTTGCTTTACAGGGGCAGAAGATACCTCTTCCAGAATTGGATTTATGGCCTCAGGAGAGAAGCTAGTATTTCTGAAGAAATCTATAAAAGCATCCGATTGTCGTTCCTTTTCCTGCATTTTTCTTAAGCGTTCCTCAGAAGCCAATCCTAAAGCATAGCCCTTTGGCGTTAAGCGCAGATCTGCGTTGTCCTGACGTAATAATGTTCGGTATTCGGCCCTTGAAGTAAACATACGGTACGGTTCCTCAGTGCCCTTTGTGATCAGATCGTCTATTAACACCCCAATATAGGCCTCATCTCTCTGTAAGGTGAACGGGGGTAACTCATTAATTTTCAAATGGGCATTTATCCCGGCCATAAGGCCCTGAGAAGCTGCTTCCTCATAGCCCGTTGTACCATTAATCTGACCTGCAAAATACAGGTTCTGAATTAGTTTTGTTTCCAGAGTATGTTTAAGTTGAGTTGGTGGAAAATAATCATACTCTATGGCATATCCGGGTCGGAAGAATTTAACATTTTCAAAACCTTTTACTGATCTTAATGCCTTAAACTGTATATCTTCCGGCAAAGAAGTAGAAAAGCCATTGACGTATACCTCTACGGTATCCCAGCCCTCGGGCTCTACAAATATCTGGTGACTTTCTTTGTCTGCAAACCTATTGATCTTATCCTCTATAGAAGGACAGTAACGGGGGCCTATGCTTTGTATTCTTCCGTTGAACATAGGTGATCTGTCAAATCCTTCCTTCAATAATTCATGAACCTCCTTAGAGGTATGCGTCATATGACAATCCCTTTGTTTTGTTAAAAGGGGCGTATCTAAATATGAGAACTTCTCCGGAATAGAATCTCCCGGTTGAAGGGTCATATTAGAATAATCAAGTGATCTGCCATCCACCCTGGGTGGTGTTCCGGTTTTCATTCTACCGGAATCAAACCCAAAAGTACTGAGTTGTTCCGTTATCCCCGTCGCGGCTTTTTCCCCTGCTCTTCCTCCTCCAAATTGCTTTTCCCCTATATGAATAAGCCCATTTAAAAAAGTGCCATTAGTTAAGACAACAGCTTTTCCTTTAATGTCTATCCCCAAAGAAGTACGTACTCCCAATACTCTATCTCCTTTTACAAGCAATCCCATGACCATCTCCTGGTAAAAATCAACATTTGGGGTCCGTTCTAATGCCAATCTCCATTCCTCTGCAAAACGCATCCTGTCATTCTGGGTCCTTGGACTCCACATTGCCGGACCTTTACTTTTATTCAGCATTTTAAACTGAATGGCAGATTTGTCGGAAACAATACCACTATAGCCCCCCAACGCATCAATCTCTCTCACTATTTGACCTTTTGCAATACCACCCATTGCAGGGTTACAAGACATTTGTCCTATTGTTTGAAGATTCATCGTCACTAATAGGGTTTTAGAACCCATATTAGCCGCAGAGGCAGCAGCTTCCGCACCCGCGTGTCCGCCACCAACAACTATTACATCATATTCCTTTTCGAACATTCTCTCTCCTTATTGTTCCACGTGGAACATTTTTAATTTTTCGTCTTCCTTTGCCCTCATTATTGATTTTTCATCAGCCGATTTATCACTATAGCCCATCAAATGCAACACCCCATGTGCCATGACTCGACGCAGTTCATTATCCATTTCCACTTCATACACCTCCGCATTCTCCTTGATTCTATCTAATGACATAAAAATATCCCCATTAAGTTCATCTCCTTCCGTATAATCGAATGTGATAACATCCGTAAGGTCTGTATGTCCCAGATATTCTTGATTTATCTTTAGCACATTCTCGTCCGTGCTTATAATAAAGCATAGATTCCCGGGGATTTTACCTTCCGAAAGAATGATATTTTTCAACCATTCGGTATATTTAGTAATGTCGGAAACCTCATAATCAGTTTCGTAGACAACCTCAATCATCCTTCTTAAAATACTTTTTGGCCTTCTCCTTATAAAATTCCTGCAAAGGTAATACTTGTCTATGTAATAATTCCAATTGTCCATCCTCCGATACGCTATCTTTCCTGGTACTAATCAATGGCTTACTGAAGTTATTTGCTGCCTTCTTACTTTCACGCTCTTCTTTCTCCCCCTGTTGCATAGCCGCATTCTCAAGTTTTAGTAACTGCTGTTGTATCCTGTTCGCCCGGTCAATTGTCCTTTGTGTAATGCCATTTTCCAACAGATCCCGCTCAAAGTCTTCCATTTGCTGCGCTAACCTCTTAGCTAATTGCTTGTCCGATTCCTTTATAAACGTTGCCAATTGCTCCTCTAACTTATTTCTTATCAATTGTTGTTCTTTATAGATCTCGTACAACTCTTTTAATTGCTCCTCATTCATGTCTGATCCACTTCCGGTGCCTTCTCCTTTAGATCCGCTTCCTTCAGCACCCTCCTTGCCATCCTTATCTAAACCTTTCGCATCATTTCCTTCTTTTCCTCCTTCTCCCTGCTCTCCTTCTTGACCTTTATCGCCCTTTTGCTTCATT
>JABDQS010000293.1 GCA_013042125.1 Eudoraea sp. | reverse complement strand
GTCTAACGCCTTGCAATGATCCAGGACATAAATCCAGTCGCGAACATTGCTCCCATCCCCATAGATAGGAATAGGTTGGTCTTCAAGGGCTTTTCTGATCACGGTAGGGATCAGTTTTTCATCGTGTTGTTTTGGCCCGTAATTGTTTGAACAATTACTGATGACGGTGTCCATGCCATAAGTTTTATGGTAACTCCTTACCAAATGATCTGAAGAGGCTTTGGAGGCGCTATACGGACTGTTAGGTGCGTATGGGCTGTTTTCTGAGAACAATCCTGTTTCGCCCAAACTGCCGTATACCTCATCTGTAGAAATATGATGGAATCTGTTCCTCTGGTTTAGATTCCGAAAATTACTCCAGTACTTTCTGGCTGCCTCAAGCAATACAAAAGTGCCCTCAATATTGGTCTTTATAAAACTATTGGGAGATTGGATAGAGTTGTCGACATGCGACTCGGCCGCATAGTGAATAACGGAAGAAATATCGTGATTTTTAAAGACTTCCCCAACCAGCTGCTCATCACAAATATCACCTTGAATAAAATTATAATGTTTGTAGTTTTCTACCTCTTTTAAATTTGACAAGTCGCCCGCATAGGTCAGTTTGTCAAGGTTGATGATGTGATAATCAGGGTATTTATTTAAAAAATAAGGAATGAAATTACTCCCGATAAATCCGGCTCCTCCAGTTATTAAAATATTTCTTTGGAATTGCTCCTTCTTCATCCAAGTTGCATTTCTTTAGCCTTTTTATTTAAATATTTAATAAAGGTGAATAGAAAAAATAATCCTAATAGGATAAGAGGAAGCAGTACAATTTTTTTTGCAAATAAATCCTTCTGAACCTCGTGGGGTTTTCCGAAGCTTACGATAGTAATGGCTTCCTGTCTACGCTCCAACTCAAGCTTTTTAGATTCAGTATCCTGAATCAAACTGTTTTTAAGATCGAAAAGGGATGGTATATTTAAGGGTTCTTGGTTTTCCAGTACAAGTCGGCCTTCGGAAGTCGACTGCTCCTTTAACATTTTATCTGTGTAATTATTAATCAGAACGTCTATCTGCTTGATCAGAGAATCATTTAAGAGAATCCTGGTTTGAGCATTCTGATTATAGACTTTTAAAAGTTCCT
Source organism: Eudoraea sp. (assembly GCA_013042125.1). Classification (GTDB taxonomy): domain Bacteria; phylum Bacteroidota; class Bacteroidia; order Flavobacteriales; family Flavobacteriaceae; genus Muriicola. Next base: position 923 of record JABDQS010000293.1, on the reverse strand, counting down.
TGAAATAAGGATTAGAATTAATGTATACGAGGATTTTCTGACTGTATTCTTCCCCGATCTCATCGTTCTTAAAATAGAAGGTAATACGTTCGTCCTTGGTAGTTTTGTCTAGTAACTCGGATCTTAAAATATCTGTGATAGCCTCATTATTGTCGAAATCCTTGAGGATTTCCAAAAACTTCATCTCTTCTTCCACAGTCGAAGTTTGTTGTTTCTGTAAAGGATTTATCTCAATTTTAAAACCATCCATTTTTTTCATGTCCATCCCAAGGGAGGTAAAAAAGACGGAATCCTTTACTTTAATATCGGCCTGTATTTCGGCTATGACATTATAGAGGTAATTTTTTGTATCTATATGTGGAGTGACTATTACGTCGAGTTTCTTTTCTACATCCTCTAGAGTCCTGAGACCAAGTCCTACGGCTAAACCCACTAATACCAAAACGGTCAGTATAACCAGGTTTTTCTTGAGATAGAGAAATACGCCCAAAAAACCTCTGAAGACACGATTGAACCCCTTTCCGATCAGTGCGAATAGCTGTCCGAGATCAATCTCATCACTCGAATCATTGTTTTGTGGTATAATTTCTTTGGCCATATTCGTTATTTAAATATTTGATTGAGAATCTTATCCGTAATTAAATAGGTCGGTTTTACTCCTGTGGTCCCCAAACCTCCTGATGCCAGGGTGCTTCCGGTTTCCAGAGGGTTGTCTGAAGCATAGTAGGCATATCTCACCTTGACATCATCCCGTATGCTTTTTCTGATCTTGGAGGCCGACTGTATCGCTTTCTGGTAGTGTACGCCTTCCATTTCCAGCCCAATGACGCCCCATGTTGATTCATGGAAGAACTTCAAGATGTCCTTATTCTGAAGTGAAGTACCCAAAACGGTAACCATGGTTCCTTCCATAACCTTTAATC
>JABDQS010000289.1 GCA_013042125.1 Eudoraea sp. | reverse complement strand
CCGCTGCGCTCGACTCCTATTTTTTACAGGCAGCATTCAGGGATAAGAATACCCTTATTAAGGCTTTGCTATTTGGCGGACATGAAATTACCTACCAGGCTTATTTTGGGATCGACGCGGCCACACTTGCAAGCAACAGGCGATTTAATCCTGCCGGTTTGTATACAGATGAAAATGGGGAGGTACAATTCTATGACAATGAAGTGGACAACTACAAACAAGATCATGCCCAACTCCATTGGAACCAGAGATTGGGAAGTGGCTGGAATTCTAAACTGGCCTTTCATTATACCAGAGGCAGAGGATATTTTGAACAATACAGGCAAAATGATGATTTTGATACCTATGGCTTTGAGCCCGTTACTGTAAATGGTGAGGAGATCACTTCTACAGATCTTGTACGCAGGAGATGGCTAGACAATGACTTTTACGGAACTGTTTTTTCATTAGATCGATCATTCGATAAAGTAAAATTCATTTTGGGCGGTGGGTACAACCTGTATGAAGGAGATCATTTTGGTGAAGTTATATGGGCACGTCTTGCTCCTGGAGCAGATATTAGAGAGCGCTATTATGATGATGATTCAAGAAAAACGGATTTCAACATCTTTGCCAAAGGCACTTACAAATGGAATGAACGATGGAGTCTTTATGGTGATTTACAATATAGAACGGTGAATTACCGGGCTAATGGAAATGAGACCGGGCTGGTGGATGACAGTTTTAATTTCTTTAATCCAAAAGCCGGACTTATCTATGATCTGAACATGAACCACAACTTTTATTTTTCGTGGGCAGTTGGCAATCGTGAACCTAATAGAAATGATTATGAAAATGGCAATCCGAAACCAGAACGACTTAATGACCTAGAACTAGGATGGCGTTATATTACGCCCGATGTACAGATCAATACCAACTTATTCTATATGAGGTACAAAGACCAGCTGGTACTCACAGGAGAATTGAATGATGTGGGAGCCCCTTTGCGGGCTAACGTAGGTGATAGTTACCGTCTCGGATTAGAGGTAGATGCTGCTCTAAAATTAGGCAGCTCATTTGTATGGCAGCCAAATTTGGCGATAAGTGCCAATAAGAATATTGATTTTGTTTTTCAACGAGATGGAGTTCTGGAGGATCTGGGTAATACCAATATCTCCTATTCTCCCGGATTGATCATAGGCAACAGGATAGCCTATGAACCCAGCGAAACTTTTCAGCTAGCCTTGCTGACCAAGTATGTTGGAGAACAGTATATGGGTAATATAGATGCTGCATCTTCCGTTTTGGATGCATACACCCAGACCGATTTCAATATTTCATATACCCTGAAGCCCAAGAGCTTGGTTAAGAGCATTGTTATCTCCGGTTTAGTGAACAATATATTTGATGCCAAATATGTTTCCAATGGGTATTTTTTCACTTTCGATGATGATTTTAGCAGCCCGGGAACCATAACAACAATAGAAGGAGCCGGGTATTACCCGCAAGCGGGGATCAATTTCTTAATAGGTGCAAAAGTTAGGTTATAGGAAATCAATTAAGAAAGTAGTTAAAGGGATACAGCGTACCGGTAGTATCAATTACTTATCACTACTACGTTTCCACTTTGGGTAGCACGGTACTCCAGCATATTGAAATAGCGCTCTCCATCATCAGGGGGTGATAACTGCAAACCGTTAAACAAGCTGTATTCATATCCTTCACAACCACAAAGGGCAGTTTGACCTTCTAACGTAGTTGTAGAACAAGAGTTGGGCGAATGATTGGGGCAACTGGCTTCAAATACACGGTATGCAAACCCTGTATTGATAACAAATGCGCCACGGATCCCTACGCCTTGTGATCCTATATATACGGCATTACCAGGATTGGTAAGTGGGCTGTAAAGCGGTAAATTAAGATTGATCTCAAAACGAAAACCAATTTCCTGCAGATAAGGATTACGCTGTCCCTGATCATTACTACAAGCTAGTAAGGACAGTAATAAAAGCAGCATGTAGAAATGTCTCATAAGGGCTTCCCGGATTATGTGCTCCTGCAAAATTCATCAAAAATTCTGTATATTTGCGTTAAATCCTCTCTAAAATACATGCTAATTGCATGGTAGCTGCAGGGGATTTTCTATTTATTAAATGAGGACGTTATGAGTAATGTATCATATTACACCGCAGAAGGACTAAAAAAATTAAAAGAAGAGCTAAACCATTTAAGGGACATAGAGCGCCCATTATCTTCTCAAGCCATTGCTGAAGCTCGAGATAAAGGCGACCTTTCTGAAAATGCAGAGTACGATGCTGCGAAGGAGGCCCAGGGTCATCTGGAATTAAAGATCGCAAAATTGGAGGAAACATTGGCCAATGCCCGCCTTATAGATGAATCTCAACTAGATACCTCCAAAGTACTGGTTCTCTCTACCGTTAAACTTAAGAACAAGCAGAATGGAATGGAGATGAAGTACACCCTGGTTGCCGAAAGTGAGGCCGACCTTAAGACGGGTAAAATATCTGTTACATCACCTATAGGGAAAGGTCTTTTAGGCAAGAAAGTAGGAGATACTGCCAAAATAAGTGTGCCCAATGGCACCTTGAAGTTTGATATATTGGAAATTACGCGTAACTAAGAAGTTATATTCTTTATATTTAATCCTATCATAAGTTACCAGGACTTCTCTATAAAAATAAGAACATGCCCAGTATTTTTACAAAGATCATCAATGGGGAGATTCCCTGTTACAAGATCGCTGAAGACGATCAGTTTTTTGCTTTTCTCGATATTAATCCAAATGCTAAAGGACACACCCTTTGTGTTCCGAAAAAAGAGGTAGATAAGATCATGGATCTTGATGAGGACACCTATTTAGGTCTTATGCGTTTTGCAAGAAAAGTTGGAAGGGCACTTGAGGCAGCTGTGCCGTGTAAACGAGTGGGGATGACTGTGATTGGTTTAGAAGTGCCTCATGTTCATGTGCATCTTATTCCCCTGCAAAGCATGGCCAATGCCACTTTCCAACATAAGGATTCATTCACCGAAACGGAATTCAAGGCAATAGCGGAAAGCATCAGAGCCAGGCTGTAAAGTATCCTTCATAATAGAGATAAGCTACCGATCCTATCAAAACTACTAAAAGGATAAAAAGCCCATAGGTCAATTTCGAAAATCGCAGTGACCTTGGTTCCGGACTTACCATCTTCTGGAAATATTCAAAACTGCGTTCAATATCATCTGTCCACTTCACCGGATAGATCAGTGAACCACATTTGCTACATCGTAATTCCTGACTTACATCATTTGTGGTCCTATGGTAGAACCTGCTGATGAGGTGTTTCTGTAAAAACGTGAGTTTTAATTCCTGATTAAAACATTCAGGGCAGTTATTGGTAAGAATCGCTTCTTTAATGATGATCTGTTTTTCCCTGGCCATGCTTATGGGTTTATTTGTAATGAAATTTGCATAATAGTCCCTTCTTTATTGGAATTGAGGACTTTGATCTTGCCCTGATGATATTCTTCTACAATTCGTTTTACTAAGGACAATCCCAGGCCCCAGCCTCTTTTTTTAGAAGTCACCCCGGGCTCAAAAATGGTATTAAAACTACTCTTGGGGATCCCTTGTCCTGTATCTGAGATAAGGATGTTTACATACTTACCATCGGGTATAATTTCTATGGATATAGATCCTTTCCCTTTCATGGCATCAATGCCATTTTTAACCAAGTTTTCAATGGTCCAGTTATATAAGGCACTGTTTAACCTAATTGGCAGGGCATCAATATGTGTTTTAAAAGAATATTGAATAAGTCGGGAACTTCGTAATTGCAAGTAGTCAAAGGCTTTCCGTGTTTCTTCCACAATATCTTTGCGCTCTAACTTTGGCAGTGATCCAATATTGGAGAAACGTTCTGTAATAGTCTGCAGTCTATCAATATCCTTTTCAATTTCGGAAGTGATAGCGTTATTGATATCCTCGTTCTTCAAGAGCTCATTCCAACCCAGAAGTGACGTTAGAGGGGTACTTATCTGATGTGCGGTTTCCTTCGCCATACCTGCCCACAACTTATTTTGTTCAGAGGCTTTGTTGGTCTTAAAGAAAAAGAAGATCACGGTCCCAAATAAAAGGATGATCAGAAGAAGAGCTATCGGATAATATTTTAGCTTATTCAGCACTTCAGAATTACCATAATAAAGTGTTGCAAGAGATTCTCCTTCATAGTCTATCGAGATAGGCGTATTCTCACCTCTGAATTTTAAAATTTTCTTTTGAATTAGGGCAGAATCTGATTCAATTTCATCCACCATATTGTTGGTCTTTACAGAACCGTCCTTATTTACCAGGATCATAGGGGTAGAAGTATTTTTCTGAAATATCTTTACATGCAGATTTCCCAGATCGCGGTCTTCAGAGGACTGCAGTAATTCTGATTGCGCGGTGGCCCATATCTCCATTTTATACCGCTCTTCTTCCTTGAATTTTTTAAAAAAGCTATTCGTATTCCAGAGGATTAGACTTACGATAACAAAAGATGCTATCAGCAAGAAGATGTTGGAGATTTTGTTTTTGGGATTAAAGTTCATCCTATGGAAAACGTGCTTTTAAAGATAACTTAAAATGAGTTCATTTGTTGCATTTGAGGCTTTGGACTGTGTAATAAATTGGATACAATTTATGTACCTTTGTCATCTATGTCGAATATGATTGCCGTACATCCAAAAGAACTCTCTACCTCCCAATTACATGGCTATCTATTAGGAGCCGTAGGACCTCGACCTATAGCTTTTGCCAGTACCTTGGACAATAACGGTCGGCCCAATTTATCTCCATTTAGCTTTTTCAACGTATTTAGCGCTAATCCCCCTGTCTTGATATTTTCACCAGCCAGAAGGGTACGTAATAATACTACCAAACATACTCTTGAGAACATTTTAGCTACAAAAGAAGTAGTTATCAATGTTGTAAACTATGATATGGTACAACAAATGTCCCTGGCGAGCACTGAATATGGCGAGGGGGAGAATGAATTTATTAAGTCTGGTCTTACCATGGTGCCTTCAGATATAGTAGGGCCTTTTCGCGTAGGCGAATCACCGGTACAATTTGAATGTAAGGTAACCAAAGTAGAACCTCTTGGAGAAGAGGGAGGTGCGGGAAACCTAATTTTTTCTGAAGTGGTTAAGATCCATATTAAAAAAAGTATACTCGATCCTCAGGGGGGCATTGACCAGTCTAAAATTGATCAGGTAGCACGAATGGGAGGAAATTGGTACAGCCGGGCGAAAGAAGGCATGTTTGAAGTGCCTAAACCATTGAGTACAAGAGGAATTGGCGTGGATAGCCTGCCTGAAACAATTAGAACAAGTGCGGTACTATCCGGGAACGACTTGGGGATGTTAGGAAATGTTGAGACATTACCCGGCAGGGAAGAGGTAGCTACTTTTGTGGATCAGCATCCCGAATTAAAGGACATGGCAGTGCAGCAGGATCTGCATAAGAAAGCAAAAGAATTTTTAATGAATAATGATGTGTCTTCTGCCTGGAAGGTACTCATGATAAAACAATAAACATGGAAATACAGGGAAAAGTAAAATTGATTGATGAAACCAAAACCTACGGATCTAATGGATTCAGAAAGCGCGAATTGGTGGTGACCACTGAAGAACAGTATCCGCAGCATATAATGATAGAGTTCGTGCAGGACAAAACCGATCTTTTGGACTCATTTAAAGAAGGCGATATTGTGAAAATAAGTATTAATATCCGAGGCAGGGAATGGGTAAATCCTCAGGGGGAAACTAAATATTTCAATTCTATTCAAGGATGGCGTATTGAAAAGCAAGATACCGGGGAACCATCGCAAGACATGCCCCCCGTACCACCTATGGATGCCTTTGAACCGGCCAATGAGCTGAATGAAGAAGATCATGATGACCTGCCTTTCTAGAGGATAATAAGATCATATAGTTACTCCTGTTTCAGGGAGATAAATTAGTATCGTGAAAAATAAGAACAGGCCCATAACATTTCTGGATGACCGGCTACTTTTTCCCGGAGTAGAGATGGCTAATACTGAAGGTCTTCTGGCTGTTGGAGGCGATCTTTCGCCAGAGCGATTACTATTGGCCTACAATAGTGGGATTTTTCCATGGTTCAATGAAGATTCTTTGATCCTTTGGTGGAGCCCGGATCCACGTATGGTGTTATTCCCTGAGAATATAAAGATCTCCAAGAGTATGCGTAACACCTTAAATAAGGAAAAGTATACTATTACGAAAGACAAGGCATTCAAAGAAGTAATTCAACAATGTGCCAAGGCATACAGGCCTGGCCAAAACGGTACATGGATCACTGAGCATATGATAGAGGCCTATTTACAGCTGCATAAGAAAGGGCATGCACACTCCTATGAAGTTTGGGAAGGGAAAGACTTGGTGGGTGGATTATATGGGATAGAATTGGGTCATGTATTTTGTGGTGAAAGCATGTTCAGCAAGAGAAAAGATGCTTCCAAATGTGCCCTAATTCATCTTGCAAGGGAGTTGGAAACAATGAACTATGCTGTGATAGATTGTCAATTGCATACACCTCATCTGGAAAGCCTGGGAGCAGAATTGATCGCGCGCCAGGATTATTTGGACATCTTAAAGCGAAACAAAAAAAGCTGTAGTTAGGAAGGTATTTTGACGCGTATTGGTGAGATAATTCTCCCATCGATGCTCCAGCCCCGCCTGCAACTGACTTTTTTCAGTTAAGCGCCATCCGATGGTAAAAGCAAAGCGCTGATCATATTGTGGTGTTCTTGCATTTGCAACACTAAGTAGCATTTCCGAATTTAGAATAAGGTAGGCTTCATTAAGATCTACTTGTTCTCCCTGAAGTGGAAAATCTAAAGTTAGCCTGTATCTGAATCGGTGTATTGTACTACCGGTTATGAATCTTTGTTCGGTCCTGAAACGATGTCCAAAACGAACAATCAATGGCCTGGATCTTGTGCTGAATTGTTGTATGAGCCTAAATTCATTACCCTGATCGTTTTCAAAGATCTCACGAAATCTATATAGTAAACCAATGGCTAAACTGCTGTTAGAGGAGACTTCAACTGAGGAGAAATGAGCAAGATCTAAATGCCTTCCTTTAATATCAATTTCTTGATCTTGATAGACAAAATTTCTGCTGATTAATGCAAAGGTATGCCTGTAATGAGGGGCAACCTCGTAGTTAACGGCCAATTGTGGTTCCCAATAGACCAAATAGTCTTCCTGTGCCAAAACAAAATTAAAAAATAAGAAAGCTGAGAGAAAAGAAAGAAACCTAATAAAGTACATGGTCATAGTTGGGAGGTAGTAGTTTTCTTTTGCTTATAAAAGTACCTTCGGAGCTAAAAAGGAACTCAAAGTCTTGTCGACCATCTTTAGTTTTACATGAGACAATAAGTTCATAATTAATGTAAGGGAGCATAAGGTTCTGAAATGCTTCCCGAACTATTTTCTTTATGGGTTTCCCTTCAATCACCGGATACTGCTGTTGTATTTTCCGAATATTATATTTCGCATAGGACTTTGATAAATACTCCCGGATAGATAAAAATGTAGCATTAGGCAGATCAACTTCTTTGATAGTTATCTCTATATCTTCCAGCACACCTTCTGAATCAAATTCAATGCTGTAATGAAGTCTGTCTTTTTTAAGTTTAGCCTCATAGCTTGTCTTTGCACTGTCTGTTTCTCTATAGTATTTAAGCCTTTTTACTTCGGGCATTTCATTCGCAAGCAAGGCATGAGCCATTTCCGGAAATTCTGCTTTTTTAATACGATATTCTCTCTCATATTTAGCCTGGGCTGTTGCCTGCAGGCAATATGCGGATATTAATATAATGATAAGAAGTCTATACCTCATGGTAGCGAAAACAAGTTAATACGTGATCGTTGACCATCCCTGTGGCTTGCATATGTGCATAGACAACGGTGCTGCCAACAAATTTGAAGCCCCTTGCCTTAAGATCCTTACTTAAACGATCGGAGATCTCAGATGTTGCCGGCAGATCCTTCTGGTGTTCATAGGAATTTTTAATGGGGGTATGATCCACAAACCCCCAAATATAATCACTAAAAGTCCCAAATTGTTTTTGAATTTCCATAAAAGCCTGAGCATTGCTAACAGTTGCTTTGATCTTAAGTCTATTGCGAATAATGCCGGCATCCTGCAATAAAGAATCTATCTTTTGCTGATCATAGGCAGCTATTCTTTGGTAGCTGAAATTATCGAAAGCTTTTCTAAAATTCTCTCGTTTATTGAGGATGGTTAACCAGCTCAGTCCGGCTTGAAAAGTTTCAAGGATCAGAAATTCAAAAATTGTGTCATCGTCTTTTACAGGTACACCCCATTCATTATCGTGATAGGCCTTGTACAGATAACTGCTCAAACACCATCCGCAACGCTGTTTTTCCATTTTACACTTTCCTATCTTAAAGATAGTGCGAATATTTTATATGCTCTGAATGATATAGAGATATACAGGCATCCCTATGGTGATATTAAACGGGAAAGTGATGGCCAGTGCCATGGGTACATAAAGGCTTGGATTGGCTTTCGGAGCGGCAAGTCTCATTGCTGCCGGAACGGCAATATAAGAAGCACTTGCAGCTAAAATGGCAAAGAGGAACTGGTTTCCTGTGCTATCCGTAACAAAACTGCTAAGGTAGGCTACAGCACATCCATTTATCAGCGGGACAACCAGGGCAAAAATAAGGGCTGTCCATCCATTATCAAGAAAAGAGGAAAGTTTTCTTCCACTTGTTATACCCATATCGAGTAAGAAAACTGCTAAAAATCCTTTGAAGATGTCAGTGGTAAATGGCGTTATTCCCTCGGCCTGCTGATCGTTTGC
>JABDQS010000287.1 GCA_013042125.1 Eudoraea sp. | reverse complement strand
ATCCTGCCGGTCATATTGTAGGTTCATCACAAATAAGAGTGGAATATAAAGGAGAGGTCTGGGTCTTTTCGGGTGACTATAAAACTGAGGACGATGGCCTTACTACGCCGTTTGAACCCGTTAAATGTGATGCGTTTATCACAGAGTGCACATTTGGACTTCCCGCCTTCAAATGGGTCCCGCAAAAAGAGGTCTTTGGGGATATAAATCGATGGTGGGCAGAGAACAAAGCCGACGGAAAAACCTCTGTGCTTTTTGGATACAGCTTAGGCAAGGCTCAGCGTCTTTTAAAACACCTCGATCCTTCAATTGGAAAGATCTACACCCATGCAGCTATTGAGAATATGAATGAAGTAGTGCGTACCATGGTTCCCTTGCCGGAAACCATACGAATTACTAAAGAAACTAATAAAGAGGAACTGAAAGGGCAGTTGGTGCTTGCTCCCCCAAGTGCTCATGGAAGTCCATGGTTGCGAAAAATGGTGCCTTATGTAACAGCCACAGCGAGCGGTTGGATGGCGTTTCGCGGTGCAAGAAGAAGAAGGGCCATAGACAAGGGTTTTGTATTAAGTGACCATTGTGACTGGGAAGGTCTTCTGGCTGCAATAAAGGCTACCGGCGCATCAAAGATCATCTGTACGCATGGATATTCAGATATTTTTTCCCGCTACCTGCGGGAACATGGTTGGGATGCACGAACGGAAGAAACTCAGTATGAAGGCGAATTGGCTGAAATGGATGCAACCGCCAACCAAAAGGCATAAGGACTTTTATGAAAGAATTTGCAGCACTCATAAAACAATTAGACTCAACCAACAAGACCTCCTTAAAGGTAAAGGCGCTTGCTGACTATTTTATTCAGGCCAGTGAGGAAGATAAGGTCTGGACCATTGCCATTCTTTCACACCGTAGGCCACCAAGACCCGTGAATACAACCCTGCTAAGAGAATGGGCCTCGGAAGTATCTGATATACCAATGTGGCTATTTGAAGAGAGCTATCATATTGTGGGTGACCTTGCAGAGACCATTGCCCTGGTACTCCCCACCTCACATAAGAGTACAAACAAAACCCTTTCTCAATTTCTGAATGACCTTGTAATACTCAAGGGGAAGTCGGAAGAGGAGAAAAAGGACTATGTAACACAGCACTGGCAATGCCTTACATACTATGAACGCTTTGTTTTTACGAAACTGATTACTGGGGGCTTTCGGATTGGGATCAGTCAAAAGCTCATGACGAAAGCTCTTTCGGCAGCAACCGGAATTGATCAGGATATCCTTGCCTATAAACTCATGGGCAACTGGGATCCTCAAACCATATCGTTTACTGAATTGGTATTGGTAGAAAGACAGAGCGATACTCTTTCCAAGCCATTCCCCTTTTATCTGGCCTATGCACTGGAAGAAGATCCTGAATCTGTTGGGGAGCCCGGGAAGTGGTATGCAGAGCACAAATGGGATGGTATCCGGGCACAATTGATCATAAGGAACAGGGAATTGTTTGTTTGGAGCCGTGGGGAAGAACTGGTAACAGACAAATACCCCGAATTTGAGACTCTTTTAGAATATGTGCCGGATGGAACTGTTTTTGACGGAGAGATCCTGCCTTTTCCGGCTGGTGTAATTGGGACTTTTAATGACCTGCAAAAACGCATAGGGCGAAAATCCATATCAAAAGCCTTATTGACAAAAATTCCTGTTATCCTTATGGCTTACGATCTTTTGGAGTGGCAGGGGGAAGATATACGTTCACACCCATTTAAGGAAAGGAGACGTCATCTGGAAACACTTGTTGAACCACTTGTGAATCTCGAAAATGTACCCCTTCAATTGTCTGAGACCATGACCTTTAAAAAATGGTCCGATTTTGCAAAGGAACGATCGCTCTCCAGAGAAAAGAAAAGTGAAGGACTCATGCTCAAACAAAAAGATTCGCCTTATCTGGTAGGGCGCAAGAAAGGCGATTGGTGGAAATGGAAGGTAGATCCCTTTACCATAGACGCTGTATTAACCTATGCCATGAGGGGACATGGACGACGCAGTAACCTTTTTACAGATTATACATTTGGCCTGTGGAAGGAAACAAAAGATGGGAATAAAGAACTAGTCACTTTTGCAAAGGCGTATTCCGGGTTAACAGATCAGGAATTCAGAAAGATCGATGCCTGGATCAAAAAAAATACCCTGGAAAGATTTGGACCTGTACGGAGTGTTACACCCTTCCATGTTTTTGAAATTGCTTTTGAAGGGATAGCACCTTCAAGCAGACACAAAAGTGGGGTGGCTACTCGTTTTCCAAGGATCCATCGTTGGCGTTCAGATAAGAGCATTGAGGATGCCAACACCCTGGAAGACCTTAAGAACCTGATCCCTAAATAACAGAACAATGAGGCAGGACGAGCTTTTCTCAATTGCAGAACAATGGTTCCGGGAACAGGGATGGAAACCATTTCCCTTTCAGAAGAAAACCTGGAAATCTTTTCTGCAAGGAAAGAACGGGCTTCTGAATGCCCCAACAGGAAGCGGTAAAACCTATGCCTTGTGGTTTCCTATTGCACTGAACTATATAAATCAGAATCCGGACTATAAAACGTCTCATTCCAAAGGCTTAAAAGCTATTTGGATCACTCCCCTACGGGCCTTATCTCAGGAGATCAGACAGTCTGCCGAACGAATAATAAAAGACCTGGATCTGCCACTCACAGTTGGCATCCGCACGGGAGATACCTCTGCCAAAGAACGTGCCCAACAACGCAAGACCATGCCAGATCTGCTGATCACCACTCCGGAAAGCCTGCAATTATTATTAGCCACAAAAGGATACCCTAAAATGTTTAAGGATTGCAACGCAGTAGTAGTAGATGAATGGCACGAATTACTGGGTACCAAACGGGGGGTGCAGATGGAATTGGCACTATCCAGGATCAAAACGCTATCCAAAGATCTGAGAATATGGGGAATATCGGCAACCATCGGTAACCTTGAAGAAGCCAGGCAAGTATTGCTTGGTCCGGAAAGTAAGGCATTTCAAAATTCCATTCTGATCCGGGCGGCATTGAATAAGAAAATACATGTGATCAGCATTATCCCCGAGGAGATAGAAACCTTTCCCTGGAGAGGTCATTTGGGACTGCGTCTTCTGGACAGGGTGATCCCCATTATTAAAAAAAGCCGTACCACCTTGCTCTTTACCAATACCCGGAGCCAATGTGAGATCTGGTTCCAGAAGATCCTGGAAAAATATCCCGAGTTGGCCAGAGAAATCGCCATGCATCACGGGAGTATCAACAAGGATACCCGTATTTGGGTGGAGGAAGCCATCCGGAACGAAAAGTTAAAAGCGGTGGTATGTACCTCCAGTCTGGATCTGGGGGTCGACTTTGCTCCTGTTGAAACTGTGATTCAGATAGGTGGTCCAAAAGGAGTGGCCAGATTTATGCAACGTGCAGGGCGTAGTGGCCACCGACCAGGGAAGGACAGCATCATCTATTTCTTACCCACCCATGCCATAGAATTGGTGGAAGCATCAGCATTGCAACAGGCAGTGGTGAAACAGGCCGTTGAAGATAGAACGCCCTACCTGAATAGTTTTGATGTACTGGTTCAATACTTAACTACACTGGCAATTTCTGACGGATTTATCCCTGCAGAGATATACCGGGAAGTTAAAAGCAGTTTTTGTTATCAGGGCATTACTGAAGATGAATGGCGATGGTTACTAAATTTTATTGTACTGGGGAGTCAGAGTCTCAAAACCTACGACGAGTACAAGAAAGTCGAAATTGACGAAGATGGCAGATTTGTGGTGAATAGCAGAGGCGTTGCAATGCGCCATAGATTTCAGATTGGCACTATTGTTGGCGATGCAAACCTCACGGTACGTTACCAAAAAGGGGGATATATTGGAACGATAGAAGAGTACTTTATTTCTAAACTAACCACGGGCGATGTATTCACATTTGCAGGTAGGAATCTGGAATTCATCAGGATCAAAGAAATGCAGGCCCTGGTCCGTAATTCCAAAAAAAAGACCAATAAGGTGCCGAGCTGGATGGGGGGCCGGCTCACCTTGTCCGCCCAGATGTCGCAACTGCTCAGGGAAGAACTGTACAGTGCAAGGCTGCATCCGGATCAACAGTCAGATTCAATTCGTGCCCTCGTGCCAATCTTTGAAAGGCAACAGGTAGAGAGCCTGGTGCCGGGTCCTGATGAGTTGCTGATTGAAACCTTTAAAACCAATGATGGTTACCATCATATCTTTTATCCTTTTGAAGGCAGATTTGTTCACGAAGCCATGGGCAGCCTTTTGGGATACCGAATAAGTCTACTTACTCCTATTACGTTCTCCCTTGCTTTCAACGACTATGGTTTTGAACTTTTATCCGATAAAGAAATAGATATACAGGCCGTCATAGACAATGACCTCTTCACCACCTCTTATATGTTCGAGGATCTTCAAAAAAGTCTGAATTCCACAGAAATGGCCAGAAGAAAATTCAGGGATATCGCTGTTATTAGCGGTATGGTATTTACCGGATATCCGAACAAGGGTGTTAAAATGAAACACCTTCAAAGCAGTTCACAATTGTTGTTTGAAGTATTCAGGGATTACGAAGCAGATAACCTCCTTTTTCTTCAAGCCTTTAGGGAGACCTTTGAGCATCAGTTGGAAGAAGGACGTTTGCGTTTGGCACTTGAAAGGATTGGCAAGCAAGAGATCATATGGAAAGCTTGCGTAAATCCAACACCTTTTTCATTCCCGATCATCACAGACAGACTACGGGAGAAACTCTCCAGTGAAAAGCTGGCAGACAGGATAAAGCGAATGACAGCACTTTTAATGAAATGATCTATTCACAGATCGGCTTTTACTATCTTTGAGCTTATGACCTCCCAGCGTATCCTTATCTCCGAACAACACCTTGAATTACATCCGTCCGGAGTGGTTTACTGGGAAGAAGAAGAGGTGTTGCTGATCAGTGATGTTCATTTTGGAAAAGTGACTCATTTCAGGAAATATGGAGCGGCTGTCCCTCAAGAGGTCATCCTGAAAAATTTCGAAGTTTTACAAGAAACACTCGCCCTATATAACCCCAAAACTGTCTGTTTCCT
>JABDQS010000285.1 GCA_013042125.1 Eudoraea sp. | reverse complement strand
AATTACCTCCATTTGAATCTATGGCGTTCGATTTTGAGGCCTTTGAAGAAGACGGTACTTCAGGTAAAGCCACCACCCTTGTTTATAACGATAAGGCTCCCAATGGGAATTGGGTGTTTTCCCGAGTTGTAGTAGGTGTATGGAGTTCAGCTCTTTATACAACACTTGCAGTTCCTGTAGCTTCATTTCAGGCTGCTTTTACCCAAACTCCTGAAAAGATCTCAGATGACACCTGGGAGTGGACCTATAGTGTAGACGGATTTACGAGTGAATATACGGCCCGTCTTACCGGACAATTAACTGCTAATGGTGTGGCCTGGAATATGTATATAACTAAAATGGGGGTTGAAGGCTTTGATGAGTTTCTCTGGTTCAGTGGAAATTCTGCTTTAGATGGGAACAGCGGCTCCTGGACACTTAACCAGGGCCCGGAAAGACCGGATCCAATGTTGCGTATAGACTGGGAAAGATCTGGTGAAGAAATTGGCTATATCAGGTATACCTGGGTACGTGAATTGGATGATCAGCAAAATGATGATCTATTTAGAAATAGTTACCTGGAATATGGTTTACAAGATGGCGATTTTGACGCCTATTTCAATGCTAACGTTTATGATACCAACCTTGAGGAGTTTGTAGATGTAGATATTGAATGGAGTCGCGACACCTATGAAGGACGTGTTAGAGCTTTTGCCTATTTTGAAGATGAACTATGGCATTGCTGGGATAGCACTGGTGAAGATATAGCCTGCGAATAACCTATAAAAAGAATTAATATCATTAAAACCCTGTTTTGTATAAAAGCAGGGTTTTTTAGTTCATAATTATCTTATTTAGTATCTTTTCATTGACCATTTTTATAAAGTTGGAATATGCATAGAATACTGATCCTTGTTGTATTTTGTTTTTTATTGATCCATGTATCTGCTTTTGCTCAGGACTGGGCCCAGCTAAAAGTGTTTCAAGAGGCTAATCAAGAATTGAAAATGACCCCATCGAAAGAACGGATAGTATTTTATGGTAATTCCATTACAATTGGCTGGCTGCACACCGTGCCCTCATTTTTTAAGGATAAGCCCTTTATTAATAGAGGGATAGGAGGACAAACTACACCACAAATGCTGGTCAGATTCAGGCAAGATGTTTTAGATCTGAAGCCCAAAGTTGTTCTTATCCTCGCCGGCACCAATGATATTGCCGGCAATACCGGTCCTATGACCTTAGATGAGATCATGGGTAATTTGAGATCAATGGCAGAATTAGCCATGGCGAATAACATCGAGGTGATCTTATGCTCTGTATTACCAGCATCTGACTATCCGTGGAGGCCGGGTTTGGAACCAAATAGAAAGATTCCGGCCCTGAATACAATGATAAAAGAATACACAGAACAAACCACAGCACATTATTTGGACTACTATTCTGCCCTTGTCAATGATCAGAATGGCATGGACAGTGATCTGGCTAATGACGGGGTACACCCTACCAAGGCCGGATATGAAATAATGGCCCCATTAGCCATTAAAGCTATAGAAAAAGCACTTAATTGAAGAGTAAGAGAAATTACTCCCTTGGCTATACAAAAATTAAGATCACCATTCCTTTTAACAATGAACCAACTCGTAAGTATTCTCATTCCGTTCAAGAATACTGCACGATTCTTACAAGATTGTATAGTCTCAATTCAAGGTCAGACATATTCACAGTGGGAAGTATTAGCAGTGGACGACCATTCTTCTGATAACAGCCGACAAATACTACAATCTTTTGCCAGCAAAGATCCCAGGATAAAATTCTTTCAAATAATGGCAGCGGAATTATTATGGCACTACGAACTGCCTATGAGGCCTCTACAGGCAGTTTTATTACACGAATGGATTCTGATGATGTTATGAAGCCCGAGAAGATCAAAACAATGGTCTCTGGCTTGCAAAAATCGGGGCCCGGAAAAATTGCCTTGGGAAAGGTCCACTATTTCTCGTCCAGAGGAATCAATGATGGGTACAGACGTTATGAATTGTGGCTCAATAACTTAACACAGAATGGAATTAATTTTAAAGAGCGGTATAAAGAATGTGTGATACCTTCTCCCTGCTGGATGCTACATAAGGAGGATCTGGACCTCTGTGGTGCATTTAATAAGGACCGCTACCCGGAAGATTACGATCTGGCATTTCGCATGTTTGCCTCAGGACTAGAT
>JABDQS010000283.1 GCA_013042125.1 Eudoraea sp. | reverse complement strand
GGGAAGGACTTCATAATGAAGCCCAACTATTTCCGTTTATTTCTTCCTGTAACCTGGCCTGCGGGGGGCACGCCGGTGATCCCGAAACGATGAAGCAGGTGATAGCACTTGCTATAAAGCACGACATAAAGATTGGGGCACACCCATCCTATCCGGACAGGGAACACTTTGGGAGAAAAAGTATGTCATTACCCCCGGAGGAGCTACAGGAAAGTATAAGAGCTCAAGTAAGACAGCTAGATACCTTGTTAAAGGATCAAGGAGCAAGTATGCATCATATTAAGGCCCACGGAGCTCTGTATAATGATCTGGCAAAGGATAAAACATTAGCTCTGACCTATCTTGAAAGTATTCTCCCTTACAAGGATACCATAAGCCTGTATGTTGCCTTTGGTTCTGTTATAGCAGATGAAGCGGTTAAAATAGGATTTGATATCACCTACGAAGCTTTTGGTGACCGTAATTACACCAAGGATCTATCTTTAGTGCCTCGTAGTGAGGCTAATGCTTTAATTACTGATCCAAAACGGGTCCTTGATCATTTGCTTTCTATGATCCAAAAAGATGAGGTCCTTATCCCGGGAGGAAAGAGGGTGCCTATTATTGCTGATACTTTATGTATTCATGGCGATACAGACGGTGTATATGAAATATTAATGTATCTTTCCGAAGAATTACCTAAGCATCATATCCGTTTAGAGAAATGACTTCGTACCCCATACAAATAAAGCCTTTTGGCGTACATGCTATTCTGATTGAATGGCCCAAGGATATAGAGCGCAGCATATTAGATGATATCCTAATTTTTCAGGATTTCCTTTTGCGTAATGATTTCGATACGAAGGAATGGGAGATGGTTCCTGCATACAGTTCGTTGACACTCATTAATATTCATAAAGAAATTGACCATAAAGCCATTTCGAGCCAATTACATAATTTATACGGGGAAAGAAAGGAAGGAATAAAAAGGCAAACACATTTGTGGAGGCTCCCCGTATGCTATGACGCCGAGTTTGGGATAGATCTTGAAGAGGTGTCCGGGCATACAGGAAAGTCTATAGAACAGATCATAAAGCTACATTCAACCTCAACATACACCGTTTATGGCATAGGGTTTTTACCCGGGTTCATGTATTTAGGAGGGGTGCCAAAAGATCTTGAAACTCCTAGAAAAACTACTCCAAGACTTAATGTAAAAAAAGGATCGGTTGGGCTTGCGAGAAAACAGACGGGTATTTATCCACAAGATTCTCCGGGTGGATGGAATATTATTGGCAACTGTCCCATTCCTTTGTTTAATCCGGAAAAAGAAAATCCTTGTTTTGTAAGCGTGGGTGATTCTATACAATTCTATTCTATCACAAGGGCACAATTCGATCTGCACACAATTCAGGCTGAGGTGGGGCTCGTTCTCTTAAAAAAAGAATCTACAAGTGCTTAAAGTAATTAAAAGTGGTTTTTTTACTACCGTCCAGGATAGGGGTAGGTTTGGGTTTCGACACATGGGAGTCCCTGTTTCCGGGTCTATGGACCAGGCTGCCGCCTCCTTGGCAAATGACCTGCTCGAAAATGAAGAGAATGCGGCCGTTTTAGAAATAACTATGTCCGGGCCTCATCTTGAATTTGAGGAAGGAACATGGATCGCAATTTCAGGAGCCAACCTTTCTCCACAGATGAATGGCAAAGACATAGATAATCACAGTGTTCATAAAGTCAATGCCGGAGATAAACTGACCTTTGGAAAGCACATAGATGGACTAAGAGGTTACCTTGCAGTGAAAAATGGCTTTCAAACCCCTGTTGTTTTAAATAGCAGATCCTTTTATTCTCCAATCACAGAAGTAGATCATTTGACTTCCAGGATGGAAGTACCATACGACAATGTGGTCGATTTTGAACCGAAGATCACCCATATCAAAAGAGCGGATATAGACAAATACAATACGTTGAATGTGAGCCCCGGACCAGAGTTTGATATTTTATCCGATGCGCAAAAAGAGCTCATCTTAAACAATTCTTTTACGATTGCCAAAGAGAACAACCGAATGGCGTATCAGCTAGAGGAATCTATTGGAGAACACAAACATACTATGCTGACTTCTGCAACTTTGCCCGGAACAGTTCAGGTAACGCCCGGAGGAAAATTGATCATACTCATGAGGGATGGACAAACTACAGGAG